>JBEAVA010000017.1:0-8350 GCA_041161165.1 Actinomycetota bacterium | reverse complement strand
TGGCGACTTGGTAGCAAGTGCACAATCCCCACTTTCACGAAATAGAAGTTTTGGTGAGGTTCTTGGCAAATCAGGTTCAATCGCAAAAGCCAGAGCTCAAGTCTTAAAAACAGTTGAAGGTGTTTATTCAGCTGGTGCGATGCTTGAACTAGCTCACCGTGTTGGTGTTGAGGTGCCAATTATCGCTGTGAGTATTAAGGCTGAAATTTGATGAGTAAAGCACGGGTTGCAATTATTTGCGGTGGCAAAAGTAGTGAACATGAGATTTCATGTGTATCTGCAAACGGCATCTTAAATTCAATTGATCGAAATTTATTTGAGCCAGTTTTAATAGGTATTACCAAAAGCGGTAAGTGGCTACTGCTTCCAGATGATACAAATTTTGCAATTATCAATGGCGCACTTCCTACCGTGCCTGAATCTGGTGTTGAGATCAGTATTACCAGTCAAGGGTTATTTTCAGGCGGTAAAGCTTTAGCAATTGATATTGCATTTCCAATCTTGCATGGTCCATATGGTGAGGATGGAACTATTCAAGGACTCTTTGAAATGATTGCAATTTCATACGTTGGCTCTGGTGTACTTGCAAGTGCTGTCAGTATGGATAAATCCTATGCAAAGCCAATCTTTGCCGCCGCTGGCTTAAAAGTTGCCCCAGGGATTGTGGTTACATCTAGTGATTTTGAATTGCCAAGTAATTTAACCTTTCCATTATTTGTTAAGCCAGCCAGAAGTGGCTCAAGTCGGGGAACTGCAAAGGTTAAGCAGCAATCAGAGCTAGCTGCAGCAGTTAATAACGCTCTAGAGTTTGATACCAAAGTGATTATTGAACAAGGCGTGGTTGGTAAAGAGATTGAATGCGCTGTGTTGCAAGCAGATGGAAAGTTAACTGTTTCCCAAGTAGGACAAATTCTTTTGTCCGATAAGTATGAATTTTATGACTTTGAGGCAAAATATTTAGATAACTCCATGCAACTAGTTGTGCCAGCAGATCTACCTGCTGGGATAGAGGCAAAAATCCAACAAGCCGCTTTAGTAGCATTTAAGGCAGCTGGTTGTGAGGGTTTAGCACGGATTGATTTCTTTTATTCAGCTCAAGGTGAAATCATCATTAATGAAATCAACACTATGCCTGGCTTTACACCAACCTCTGTTTATCCAAAATTAATCGAAAAAAGTGGAATTAGCTATCAGCAATTAATTACAAAATTAATTCAAACTGCTCAAAATAGATCGCTTAGTATCACCCGATAGTAATTATGAATGGGGTATTAGAAAAATCAGCTGTTAAACGGGTAGTAGCTGCAAAGGAAAAGTTTGGTATCTCTGGTCAAATCAAAGTGTTAACTGAAACTGCAAAAAGTGCAGCAGAGGCTGCCGCTGGGCTAGGAATCGAAGTTGGGCAGATTGCCTCCTCGATAATCTTTAAACTGCCAAACAACTCACCATTATTAGTAATAACCTCTGGCCGACATCGTGTTGACACTGAACTGGTTGCAAGTAATTTAGGCATTGAAAAATTAGAGCGAGTTGATGCTGATTATGTAAAAGAGAATTCAGGATTTTCAATTGGAGGTGTGGCTCCAATTGGATGGATCAACATGCCTTCAGTGACTTTAATCGATGAAGCTCTCAATGATTATGATGTTGTCTGGGCAGCAGCTGGACATCCTCATGCGGTCTTTCCAACTAGCTACAGTGAATTGTTGGGATGCACAGGAGCAAAATCGATGATTGTTGGTATGGTGTCTAAATGAAGATTAATAAATCAAGATTGTTTGAATGGTTAGGGGTTGTTACTGCAATCGTCTATTCATTACTTGTTGCCGCCAACATTGGAGCTGAGTTTATTGGCTTTACCCTGTTACTGGCCTCCTCTGCATTCATTGGAATTTGGGCATTCTTAGGCAAGCACAAGGGAATATTGTTTTTGCAATTCTTTTATGCAACAGCTGGGGTAATTGGAATGATTCGCTGGTTTTAGTGAATATTTTAAGTAGACAAGATTTTCCAACCGATCGAAAAGCTTTCTTAAAAGATTTTATCTCCGGTATAACTGTGGCAATTGTTGCCCTGCCGCTTGCAATTGGATTTGGTATTACATCAGGAATGAGTGCGGCGGCCGGTATTTCAACTGCAATTATTGCTGGATTTATTGCTGGCCTATTAGGTGGCTCACGGTTTCAAGTAAGTGGACCAACTGGTGCAATGACAGTAGTGCTAATTCCGGTAATCCATAATTACGGAATTGGCGCAATTCCAACCTTAGGAGTTATGGCTGGCGCCATGGTCTTACTTATGGCACTTTTTAAACTTGGAAATCTGATTAAAAAAGTACCGATACCAGTTATTGAAGGCTTCACCGTTGGAATTGCACTTGTTATTTCACTGCAACAAATTCCTTACGCATTGGGAGTGTCCAAAGGTCAAGGGGAGCGAACTGTAGAGATTGCAGCAAATACAATTCAATCTGCACTTGATATTGGACTTAAGTGGCAAACCATATTGGTGGTAGCAGTAACTTTACTTATTAAGTTTAATATCGTGCGAATAGTGGAATCATTTAAGATGAAAATGTATTTTCCAGCTAGCTTTTCAGCCCTTTTTTTGACTACCTTGATAGTTAATGCCTTTGATATGGATGTTAGCTTTATTGGTGATATTCCAAGAAATGTTTCCATCTATACCTCACCATTTTTAGATAGTGGTGATTACCTAAGTTTGCTTCTTCCAGCATTTTCGATAGCAATTTTGGTCGCCATAGAATCATTACTTTCAGCCAGGGTTGCAGATGACATTTCCAATACACCTCTCGATAAACAATTTAGACCTAATCAGGAGTTGTTTGGTCAGGGCAGCGCAACAGCTGTGGCATCAATCTTTGGTGGCATGCCAGCAACAGGGGCGATAGCACGCACTAATGTGAATGTTCGGTCTGGGGCAATTACTCGCGTTTCAGCGATGGTTCATTCAATTTTCTTACTTCTTATTGTGGTTTTCCTTGCGCCGATTTTTTCTCGTATACCAAGTGCAGCGATTGCAGGAGTTTTAATTGGAACTAGTTTTAGGATATTTAATAAAGCATCTATGCTTGAAATTTTCAGATCATCCAAAAGCAATATATTTATATACATCATTACTGCTTTAGTTACAGTCAGTATTGATTTAATCTGGGGAATTGCGGTAGGAATTGCTCTCTATCTAATTATTAATCAGTTTAAGAGAGCAATTGCTACTAAAACTTTTAGAAAGTAGTTACTGGACAGGTAAGAGTTCTAGTTATGCCAGGTACACCTTGCACCTTTGCCAATACTGTTCGACCTAAATCTTCCATGCTGGCAGATTCGGCTCGCATGATTACATCGTATGGGCCGGTAACTCCTTCAGCGATGGTTACCCCGGCAATGGCAGATACAGCTTTGGCAACACTTGAAGCCTTGCCAACTTCAGTTTGAATCAAAATATAAGCCTGGACAGACATTTGTAGCCTTTCAATTTACATTTACCAGTTCAACAATGAACGGTAGTGATATTAAAGGGTAGCCTATAGCGAGTTAATTGGGGAGTGCCATTGATTGAATCAGAAGCTGGGTTGATAGAGCGCTTGCGCGATCTATTTCACACCTCATTTGAAAATGGGGTTGAGGTTGGAATTGGTGATGATGGTGCGGTTATTGCTGCCAATGATAATAAGTTAGTAGCAACGGTAGACATGGCGGTGGAGGAGATCCACTTTAAAAGAGAGTGGTCCACACCCTTCCAAATTGGCGCAAAGTTAACTACCGCAAACTTAGCCGACCTCTTTGCCATGGGATCTACGCCGAAATACTTACTTGTGGCTGCTGCGATAACTGAGGTCAATAACTCCCAAACTGTTACCGATCTTGCAAATGGGATTAGATCAGTTGCTGACAAGTTTAAAGTTTCTGTAATTGGTGGAGATTTAAGCAAGGCTGAAAAAATGAGCCTAAGTATCACCGCACTTGGTGAGCTAACTGGCAAAGCGATAACAAGAGATGGTGCAAAGGTTGGCGATCTGGTTTACCTAAGTGCGCTACCAGGTTTATCCGCCGCAGGTCTAGCGATTCTAACTAGAGGGCTTAACCGACCAAAGTATGTTGTTGAGGCGCACCTAAATCCAAAATTAACGGCTCCAAATAATTTAATGAAGGTTGCGAATGCGATGTGTGACATAAGCGATGGCTTAGTTACTGATGCAGGAAATATCGCAAGAGCATCTGGGGTAAATATAGAGCTAAGTAGAGAGCACCTGCAGAAATCAGGTGATTACAAAGATCTTGCCGAACTTGCTACTGAATTAGGTGAGGATGTTTTTGATTGGATACTAACTGGCGGTGAAGATCATTTCTTCTTAGCAACAGTCTCGGCCGATAAAGCCAGTGATGATCTTGGCTTATTAGTTGGAAAGGTTGAAGCTGGTAGTGGTGTTGTGAATTTAGATGGAAAAGCAATTACAAAGGCTGGATACCAGCACTTTTAATTAACGAGAGACTTTTCCAGCCTTCAAGCAGGAGGCGCAAACATTCTTACGCTTTGTTTGACCATTGATCATAGTGCGAATCTTTTGAATATTTGGATTCCAACGACGGCGAGTAGCGCGCTTTGAGTGTGAGACGTTATTGCCAAAGCTAGGTGCTTTGCCACAGATATCGCATACTGAAGACACTTTACGTACTCCCTTGTAATTGGTTTAACTCACTTAATAGAGGCGAAAGATTACCTTGCCAGGGTATTAATTGGCTAATCCAGTGGGTAATTACGCACAGATAGCCACCGGGCGTTAGATACTTCCACTATGGCCACTCTTTCAACCCGATTAACAAATATCGTGGGCGACCGAACAGCGCAGGTCTTAGAGAAATCTTTTGGCATAACCACTGTAAATGAATTACTTCGGCACTATCCACGCAGGTATGTAGTTCGAGGTGAATTAACTGATATTTCAACCTTGGTTGCCGATGATGAGGTAACAATTTTGGCAGAGATTGAAGCGGTAAAGCTTCGACGTGCAAATGGTAAAAATATTCTTGAAGTAGTAGTCACCGATGGCAGCGCGAATTTATCCTTAACTTTCTTTAACCAAGCTTGGCGCGAGAAGGATTTAAGAGCAGGAAGAGTTGGCCTATTTGCTGGCAAAGTTGGAGTATTTAAAGGTAGGCGTCAGTTGGCTCACCCAGATTATCAACTGATTCCAGATGGCGATGATGTAGATGCGGCGGTAGCTGAGTTTGCTGGGAAGTATTTACCGGTCTATCCAGCAACTGGAAAATTACCTTCCTGGAAGATCATGCAGTGCATGAAATTAGCAATTGATTCGCTCGATGATTTACCAGATTACCTACCTGCCCAGATCACTGAACAGTTTAAGTATCCATCATTGAAAAAAGCATTTTTAGATATTCACCAACCACCTGATTTAGAAAGTGCTGAAAATGCTAGGCGGCGCCTAACATTTGATGAAGCGCTGCTGTTGCAATTACTACTGGTGCAACGCCGAGCAGAGATAACCAAATTGAGCACCAAATCTAGAACTCCAAATACTCCGAAATTGGTTGCAGCCTTTGAGAAGAAATTGCCATTTAAATACACAGCCGGGCAAATTGAGGTTAATTCTCAAATTGAAAAAGATTTATCAAATAAATACCCGATGCACCGCTTATTGCAAGGTGAGGTTGGCTCAGGAAAAACAGTGGTTGCACTTCGTGCCATGCTCTCAGTGGTTGACTCATCTGGCCAGGCGGCATTACTTGCGCCAACTGAAGTTTTAGCTCAACAGCACTTTCGAACAATTACTAAAATTTTAGGTGAGTTAGCACAGGCTGGAACATTACAGGCTGGCGAAATTGGTACCCAGGTTGAATTATTAACTGGTTCATTATCTACCGCTGAGAAAAAAGAGATTCATGCCAAATTAGCAACAGGTCAAACTGGGATAGTTATTGGCACACATGCATTAATTTCAGATGGTGTTGCGTTTGATGATCTTGGGTTAGTAATAGTTGATGAGCAACATCGATTTGGTGTTGAGCAACGAGATGCACTCCGGATGAAAGCAAAACAGCCACCTCACCTGTTGGTTATGACTGCCACGCCAATTCCAAGAACTGTGGCAATGACTGTCTTTGGTGATTTAGATATTTCAACCCTAAAGGAATTGCCAAGTGGGCGAGTTGCAATCACAACTCATGTAATTCCAGTACTAGAGAAACCACACTTCTTAGATCGGGCATGGCAACGGGTGAAAGAGGAGGTGGCTAAAGGCCATCAGGTTTATATCGTTGCCCCAAGAATTGCTAATCCAAATAAGAAGTTAACTGAGCGAGAGATTGCTGCTGCTTTATTGCTAGGGGAGGAGCTATTAGACAATGAAGAGATGGTGGCAGTTGAGGAGTTAGCGCCGCAATTAGCAAGTGGCGCACTTTCTGGCTTAAAGATTGCAGTTTTGCATGGAAAACAATCTAGTGAAGTTAAGGATCAAACAATGGCAGCCTTTGCTGCGGGTCAAATACAAGTTTTGATAGCAACTACAGTCATTGAGGTAGGCGTGGATGTGCCAAATGCTTCAATGATGGTAATCATGGATGCTGATCGATTTGGCGTATCCCAACTTCATCAATTACGTGGTCGAGTTGGCAGAGGAAGTGCACCTGGTCTTTGTTTATTGGTAAGTAGCGCGCAGGAGGATTCACCCTCAATGCAACGATTAAATTCAGTCGCTGCTACCTTAGATGGTTTTGACTTAGCCAGAATAGATTTGGAACAGCGCAAGGAGGGTGATGTGCTTGGTAGATCACAATCTGGTGGTAAATCCCACCTTCGCTTACTTAGAGTTTTGCGAGATGAAAATTTGATTGACCAAGCACGTGAGGTTGCGGTGAAAATTTTGAAAACAGATCCAGAGCTTAGTAATTTGCCTGAGTTAAATGCTGAGGTTGAAAAACTTAAATTAGATGAGGCAGCGAGATTTATGGACAAATCATGAGCATGCGAATAATTGCCGGTCTTGGTAAAGGTAGAAAGTTGTTTTCACCTCCCTCAATTACTAGGCCTACCTCAGATCGAGCCCGTGAGGGATTGTTTTCATCATTAACCTCAACATTTTCAACATTGGATGGATTACATTTCTTAGATCTTTATGCTGGCTCTGGTGCAGTTGGTGTCGAAGCCCTTTCCCGAGGTGCAGCACTCGTTGAGGCGATTGAGAGTAATTCAGTTAGCGCCCAAGTTTGTGAAGACAATTTTGCGCTAATCTCTAAATTAGAAGGTGTTGGTAAATTTAAAGTTCATGCTAAAACAGTATTTGAATTCTTAAACCATACCGCCAGTAAGCCGTATGAAATAATTTATATAGATCCACCTTATGAGGTTGATAATCTTGAGGTTGAGAAAATACTTAAAAAGATTTTAGTACTTGGATTGCTTAGTAAATTTGGTGTGGTGGCAATAGAGCGAGATGCAAAGGCTAAATCTTTCACCTGGCCTGATGGATTATCTGAGTTAAAGGTTCGCTCATATGGGGCTGGTGCTATTCACTATGGCGTCTTAACTGAGCGCATTGGCTAAAGAAAATGGCTAACTTCGCAATAAGTTGCTAGCGTTTTGCTCATGAGACGTGTTGTTTGTCCAGGTTCTTTTGATCCAATTACTAATGGTCACCTAGATATTATCGCTAGAGCCTGCACCTTATTTGATGAAGTTGTTATTGCAGTCTTGGTTAATCAAACCAAAAGTTCATTGTTCACAGTGGATGAGCGAATTGCCATGATCAAGGAGGTAACTGCTAGATACAGCAATGTAAAGGTTGATTCATGGAGTGGTTTATTGGTTGATTACTGTCGAACAAATAAGATTCCAACAATAGTTAAAGGTTTAAGAGCAGTAAGTGATTTTGATTATGAACTGCAAATGAGCCAAGTAAATCTACAATTGCAAGGGGTTGAGACCTTATTTATGTCTACTGCACCATCTCATTCATTTTTGTCATCCTCATTGGTGAAGGAGATAGCCAGTTATGGTGGCGATGTTTCAGCTTATATGCCCGCTGCTATCGTTGATAAGTTAAAATCTAGAGTCAAGCGGAGGGATTAACGATGGATGTTATTGAGAATTTAGAAGCCGCAATTGCTGCTGTGGAAGAGGCTCGATCAGTTCCGCTTTCTGCATCCTGTGTTTTAAACCGTGGCGAAATGTTGCAGTTACTTGACCAAATCAAACTCTCATTTCCAAATGATCTAGCCAAGGCTATTTCGATTCTTAGAGAGAAAGATATGATTTTAGAAAATGCTCACACTCAAGCAGATGGCATCATTGCGCAAGCTAGAGATGAGGT
>JBEAVA010000072.1:0-5797 GCA_041161165.1 Actinomycetota bacterium | reverse complement strand
TTGTGGTGAACATGGTGGAGATCCAAGAAGTATTCACTTCTTTCACAACTTAAATCTAGATTATGTCTCCTGCTCACCATTTAGAGTGCCAGTAGCCCGGCTTGAATCAGGCAGAGCTAAGGTGATTAAGAGTTAAAAGCAGTTTGTGCCTTATCCATTCCAGTTAAAACCAAAGCAGTAATCGCGTCCGCACCTCGCGTTGTGAACTCACCTAAATCCTTGCGCTCCTCTTTACTAAATGGCTTTAATACAAAATCTGCTGGATCTTGATCACCGATTGGCCTACCAATTCCCATTCTGATTCGAAAGTAATCAGCAGTTGAAAATGATGCTGTTAATGATTTAAGACCATTGTGCCCATTATCTCCGCCACCTTGTTTGATACGCAGTGCGTTAAATGGCAGATCAAGTTCATCATGAACTGCGATAACTTGATTTGGTTCAATTTTATAAAAATCTAATAAACTCTTTGCAGGCCCACCTGTTTCATTCATATATCCGCGAGATTTAGCTAAAACTAAAGTGTGTTCACCGCATTTGACCTCGCAAATTTCCATTCGAGATTTGTGGGAGGAAAATTTTTGACCACCGGAAAGTTGATCTAAGACAAGTTGGCCAATGTTATGTCTGGTTTTTTCATACTCAGGTCCTGGATTTCCAAGACCAATTACTAACCAACGATCAGCCATAAGTTAAGGCTAGTGCCAACTTACTTCTTTTTGTCCTTCTTATCATCTTTCTTATCGCCATCGGCTGATGCAGCAGGAGCAGCGGCGGCATCACCTTCTGCAGGAGCAGCGCCGGCATCACCTTCAGCAGCAGCGGCAACAACTGGTGCCTCTTCAACCTCAGCAGATTTAATTGATAGGTGCACAACAGTCATCTTTGGATCGCTAATTAATTTAACGCCCTCTGGCAGAACAACATCAGCAGCTGATTTAGATTCACCAGCCATCATGCCTTCCATGCTCAACATTAAGAATGCAGGAATATTAGTTACATCTGTCTCAACCTCAATTGAGTTATTTGTGTGTTCCAAAATTCCATCTTGGTCATACTTACCTTCAGTATGTACTGGAACAGAAACAACAACTCGCTCACCACGGCGCACAATTACTAAGTCAATGTGCTCAAGCAGACCAGTAAGTGGATCGCGGCTAACAGATTTTGGAAGTGTTAACTCTGTGTGATCATCTAATACGACATCAATCAAAACGTTTGAAGTTTTTAATGCAATTCCAAGTTCGCGAGAAGGTAGTGCCACATGCTGTGGTTTCTCGCCATGTCCATAAATTACCGCCGGAATAAATCCATCACGACGTGATCTACGAGATGCACCTTTACCGAACTCAGTTCGGCGTGCTCCCTTAATTGAAATTTCAGCCACTTTACTTCTCCCTCGATAACGGTTTGATCCCTCGCGGAATGAAGCGCATGGGTAAAAGGACAAATCGATGGTGCGCCCGCAGGGATTCGAACCCCGAACCTTCTGATCCGAAGTCAGATGCTCTATCCAGTTGAGCTACGGGCGCAATCTTTTTTTAATTAACTCTCTTTTTAACTATGCCCAATTGAAAGCACAGTTAGATTATCAAATCTATTCTCTTCCGCAATTGGCAGAGTATTAGTAACAACTACCTCAGAAACTCTTGATTTCTTTAATCGATCAATTGCAGGGCCTGAAAATACTGCGTGGGTGGCTGCAATTATTACATCCTTAGCCCCTGCCTCAATTAATGCATCCACCGCTTTTGTGACAGTGCCGGCAGTGTCGATCATGTCATCAATTACTACGCAGGTCATCCCCTCAACATCTCCAACTACTTTGCCAACTGTTGCCTCATTTGGAATTCTTGGATCACGAGTTTTATGAATGAAGGCGATACTGCAGCCACCTAATAACTCACTCCATCTTTCGGCAACTCTTACTCGACCTGAGTCTGGGGAGACAATTACTAAGTTTTTGCGATCAACCTTGCTGCCAACATAATTTGTTAACAATGGAAGTGCGAATAGGTGATCTACTGGGCCATCAAAAAATCCTTGGATCTGAGAGGTATGAAGATCTACACACATTAATCGATCAGCTCCGGCAGTCTTAAACAAATCAGCCATTAATCTGGCAGAGATTGGTTCCCGCCCGCGATGTTTTTTATCCTGTCTGGCATATCCATAAAATGGTAGAACCACAGTGATTCGCTTTGCTGAAGCGCGCTTTAACGCATCGACCATAATTAACTGCTCCATGATTTGTTTATTTACGGGAGCACTATGGCTTTGTAATACGAAGGCATCACTGCCACGAACACTCTCTTCAAATCTAATAAATATTTCGCCATTGGCAAAGTCATATGCTGATGTTGGTGTGATTGGGATGCCAAGTTCGGCGGCAACCTCATCTGCTAACTCTGGGTAGGCGCGTCCTGAAAATAGGCGCAAACTTTTCTCGGAGGATAAGCGAATCTCGTTCAGTTTAGCTTCCCCCTCACTGTGGTGAATCTAGGTTAACTCTACTAGAAACAACTTACTCTTTTGCCCCAGCCTTTTTTGCCGCTGCTGCTGATTTACTATCTTTTCGTTTTTTAAGTACCCAGCCCAAGATATTTACCTGGCGAGCGCGACCAATTCCAATCGCTCCTGCTGGCACATCCTCATTTATCACCGATCCAGCTGCCGTATAGGCACCATCGCCCACACTTACTGGTGCGACCAACATAGTGTCGCTACCAATTCTTACATGATCGCCAACCTTAGTTTTATGTTTACTCTCGCCATCATAATTAACAAATACAGTGGCAGCTCCAATATTTGTCTCCTCGCCAATTTCAGCATCCCCAACATATGAAAGGTGGGCAACCTTGGAGCCCTTACCAACAGTTGAATTCTTTATCTCAACAAATGATCCAGCTTTGCTCTCATTTTTAAGGACAGATCCTTTACGCAAATATGTGAATGGGCCAACCTTGGCGCCTTTTCCAATAACAGATTCAGTGCAATTAGATTCAACAACCTTCGCGCCCTCCTCCACAACACAAGAATCAAGTGTGGTTCGAGGTCCAATTACTGCCTCTGATTTTATCTGGCTCGCACCCGTAATCGATGAGCCAGGATAAATTACAACATCAGCTTCAATCTTCACATCATGATCAATCCAGGTTGTAGTTGGATCTAAAATCGTTACACCATTTAGCATGTGATGAGAATTTATTCGATCTCGCATAATCGCTGAAACTTCAGCCAATTGGGTGCGATCATTTATTCCTAAAGTTTCACTGTAATCATTTGACAATATTGCATGGGATTTCTTGCCACTTGAATTAATCAGGCTAATAACATCAGTTAGGTATAGCTCCTTTTGAGCGTTATCATTTTTAAGATTTTTAATTACGTCCCGTAATACCGCTAGATCAAACAGGTAAACACCAGTATTAATCTCATCAATCTCTTTTTCTTCCTCAGTTGCATCTTTTTCTTCAACAATCTTTAGTATCTGATCATCAGAGGACCTAATTATTCGACCATAGCCGGTGGGATCTGGCTGCAGAGCGGTTAATACGGAGGCGATATTTTTTCTATCATCATGAACCTGGATAAATTCACTAAGGGTTTGATTGGTTAGTAGCGGGGTATCACCTGCCAGGATTAAAACAGTGCCATCACCTTTATGTTCTGCCAGTGCTAACTGGGTAGCACCGCCGGTGCCATCTCTTTTTTCCTGAAATACAGTTTTTGCCTCCGGTGCGATCTTTGCTAGATGCTCAATTATCTCATCTTTATTTGCGCCAACTACTACCGTTAAATTCTTAGGTGATAATGGTTTGACTGATGCAAGTAAATTTTCAATTACAGAACGTCCAGCAATCTTATGTAGCACCTTGGATTGTTTTGATTTCATCCGTTTGCTATCGCCGGCCGCGAGGACAATGACAAGTGATAACTTGCTCATCAATTACCCCCTTTACTTGGTGGCTCCGCCACCAGGTATCGATCCTGGACCCTGAGCTTCAAAGGCTCATGTGCTAGCCACTACACAATGGCGGAACCTGAATTATCCCTTATAACTGGTTAAATTAAAAACTTTCAATTATTCGTGCGCCATTAGTAGGCCCACTTGCTCTAACAACAGAGGAAACAACCCCACTACTGCTTAATGCAACGGTTAAATCCATTGCATGCTCATCATCCGATACTAAAAATGCAACTGTTGGACCTGAGCCAGAGACAATGCCACCAAGTGCGCCGTAATCAACACCAACATCTAAAACTAATCTAAGTGCTGGACGTAATGAACAAGCAGCCGGTTGTAATTCATTTGTTAGCGCCTTACCTAATGCTTTTGCATCCCCTGCTCGTAATGCTTGCATTAATGGCTCACTAACAACTGGTGGTGCGATTGATAAACCTTCGCGCAGGCGATCACACTCTTGATAAACAGATGGTGTTGCTAATCCTTGACCAGAAAGGGCAAGTACCCAGTTATAACTTCCCTTAGCAAGTGCTGGTGTTATTTGATCACCTCGCCCAGTGCCAATTGCAACACCGCCACAAATTGAAAATGGCACATCAGAGCCAATTTTGCTGCCAACCGATTCCATTACATCTCGGGAAAGCCCAAGTTCAAATAGAGAATCTAAACCAACTATTACACCCGCAGCATCAGCGCTGCCACCTGCCATGCCACCTGCAACTGGAATCTCTTTTTTTAATTTAATTACTAAATCCTCTGGCAGATCATAATTTTTAATCATTAAATGTGCTGCTTTAACCGCCAAATTAGAGTTATCTGCTGGCACGCCCCCGGAGGTTTGCCCAGTGATACTTATTTTTATTCCATCTCCTTTATCAGCTGTTGCCACAGTGACATCATCAAAGAGTGAGATTGCTTGAAAAACTGTTGTTACTTCATGAAAGCCATCAGCGCCAAGTGGCCCAACAGAGAGTTGCAGATTTACCTTAGCCGGAACTCTGGCGGTAACTCCCCGTGATCTCATGGACTAGAGCGTATTGGTTTTATAACTTACTTGCGTGAATTTTGCGCAAGTAGTTGCTCGCCTATTTGAAAAAATTGCTCAACCGACAACGCCTCACCTCGAATAGTTGGATCAATCCCAGCAGCAATTAGATTGTTTTCAGCCTCACCTGCAAATAAATCTGCGATTGCAGATCTCATCATTTTTCGTCGCTTAGCAAATGCCTGATCAATAATTGAAAAGGTGGCAGTTCGTTGGCGCTCATCACCTAATGGCGCATGACGGGTGAATCTAACTAAAGATGAGTCAACATTTGGAATTGGCCAAAATACAGACCTACCAACAGATCCTGCCATCTCTAAATCAACCCACCAATTAGCTTTTGCAGTTGGAGATCCATACTGCTTGTTACCAGGCTTTGCAGCTAATCGATAAGCCACCTCACTTTGCACCATCACCACGCCTCGATTAATTGATGGAAATCTTTCTAAGAGATTAAGTAGTACTGGGACAGAGATGTTGTAAGGCAAATTTGCAACTAAAACAGTTGGCTTAGCTGGCAATTGCATAAGCCCCATCGCATCCTGATTTAAAACAATCAGCTTTTTGGAATCAAAACCATGTTTTTCAACAGTAATTGGAAGTTGATTAGCAAGGCGGTTATCAATTTCAACTGCAAGTACTTGGTGGGAATTTTCAAGTAAAGCTAAGGTCAGTGAGCCAAGTCCTGGACCAATTTCTAGTGGTATATCGCCTTCAACAACTTCGGCTAGCTTTACAATCTTTCGACAGGTATTTGCATCAACAACAAAGTTTTGACCTAATTT
>JBEAVA010000071.1:0-4239 GCA_041161165.1 Actinomycetota bacterium | reverse complement strand
CCTTTATATGCTGAGAATGGTTGCACCTCCGTGACATTCCATTTAGAAGCTGCAAACGATGTTGCTCAAACAATAAAGAATGTTCGTTCTAGTGGAGCCAAGGTTGGCTTGGCAATCAAGCCCGCAACTCAATTTGATGATGTAAAGAGATGGATTGAGGAGATTGATATGTTGCTAATTATGACGGTAGAACCTGGCTTCGGTGGGCAATCTTTTATGCACGATCAAATGCCTAAGGTTAAGCAAGCTAGGTCATTTATGGAAAAACTTTTGAAGGCTAAACCAACCTTACAAATTGACGGGGGAGTTTCGTTGGAAACTATTGCAGAGGCTGCACAAGCTGGAGCAAACTGTTTCGTTGCTGGGAGTGCGGTATACAAATCTGATAAACCGGCAGAAATGGTTTCTAACCTGAGGGAATTGGCAGAAAAGAATTATCCGTATTAAATCGAAATACCCATCAATAGTAAAACTGTAGAAAGATCCTGATTACTAATCGTAGTATCAGCGGCAGCAGCAACCTTAGGTTTAGCGTTAAATGCAATACCTAAGCCTGCTGCCTTTATCATCTCCAAATCATTTGCTCCATCGCCGATTGCAACTGTTTGTTCTAATGAAATTCCCTCTTGAGTCGCAAAATCTTCGAGCGCAATTCTCTTCGCGTGGCTATCAACGATTGGACCATCTATTTCACCGGTCAATACTCCTTTTTCAATCTTTAGCTTATTGGCGCGATAAAAATCAATTTTCAAGGATTTTAGGATGGGTTCAATAACTTCAATAAATCCACCAGAAACTACTCCAACTTTATGTCCTTGATGATGAAGTTCTTCTATCAATTTTTTAGCACCTTTAGTCAAAGTGATTTGATCCCTGACACGATGCAATGACTCTTGATCTAAACCTTTCAAAAGTGCAACGCGTTTAATTAAAGCCGATTTGAAATCCAGATCACCTGCCATTGCCTTCTCGGTTATTTGTGCTATTTCATTTGATTGTCCCGCAGATTGCCCTAGTAGATTAATCACTTCCTGTTCGATCAAAGTAGAATCCATATCTAACATAACAATGCGCTTGGATTTACGTTGTAAACCACCTGGTTCGACAGCAAGATCTATTTTGTTCTCAATCGCAATCGTAGCTAAAGCACCTTGAACATCCTTTAAGGAATTATTCGGAATACTTAGCTCTAGTTCAATTGAGATAAGTGGTTCAATCGCGGTTCGCCTAATAGCTGAAATATTTCCACCCAATTTAGCAATCTGTGAGGATACTGCTGCTAACCCAGATGGTTTAATTGCATTTCCAACGACAACTACCCGCAATGTTTCACCAGAAATTTTGGCTGAATCCTGTTGTGTAAAATCAATCGCGATATCTAAACCGATTTGCTCTTGCAGAGCGCTTAAATCGGTTGCTATAGCCTCTGCATGTGCCTCATCAAGTGATATCAATACAGTTAAAAGCAAACGATCTCTAATTACAAGCTGTTCGATATCAATTATGGATACTGAAAACTGAGATAAGGTTTTCATTAAGCTTTCGGTGATCCCCGGGCGATCTTCGCCTGATACGAGTATTAACCCCGTAAAGGTAGATTTATTTTCAATCGGCATTGGCTCAGATTAACCATATTCCACCTTCAGGCGAGGTATCTTTCACTCCTATGGGCGCAATATTGGAGTTATCAAATGTCACTGTGCGCCGCGGTGAACGGATCATCCTTGGGCCAGTGGATTGGCGAGTCGAAGAGGGACAGCGTTGGGTTGTTTTAGGCCCCAATGGCGCAGGTAAAACAACTTTATTACAAGTATGTTCCTCGTTAATGCACCCAACATCTGGCGCGATAAAGATTTTAGAGCAAACACTTGGCAAGGTCGATGTCTTCGAATTACGGACGAGAATTGGTTTAACCTCCTCGGCACTGGTTGAGCAAATTCCTAACGAAGAGTTAGTGATGGATGTTGTGCTTACCGCTGCTTATGCCATGCTGGGCCGTTGGCAGGAAAAATATGATCTTTGGGATGAATCAAGAGCGATGGCGCTCCTAACTGCTTTGGGAGTTCGCGAACTTGGTTCTCGCCTGTTTGGATCGTTAAGTGATGGGGAAAAGAAGCGAGTACAAATTGCTCGGGCCTTAATGGCAGATCCAGAGCTTTTGCTGTTAGACGAACCTGCGTCATCACTTGATTTAGGTGGAAGGGAAGACCTTCTTAAGCGTATTGAAACTTTTGCTCGAGATCCTTTGGCGCCAGCAACGGTAATAGTGACACATCACATCGAAGAAATTCCTGCTGGCACAACCCATGCCTTATTACTAAAGGATGGTGCAGTTGTTGCACAGGGTGAGATTGATAAGGTAATAAGTAATGAACACCTCAGCTACGCTTACGGATTGCCGATTACGGTAGATTCGGTGAGTGGCCGCTATTTTGCTCGTGCCAATTGACTTAGCCTCGTTAATTCCATCGGCTTGGCGGGAAATCATTGATACAGATGGCTTGCCACAGATTTCAAACAAGATCGGCTCTAATTTCCTTCCAAAACCCAATCTTATATTCAAGGCTTTAGATTGCGCGCCTGAAGATGTGAAGGTAGTAATAGTTGGCCAAGATCCATATCCAAATTCTAATCATGCGATGGGTCTAGCTTTCTCAGTACCGGCCGAAGTGAAGATGCTTCCAGCATCCTTAAAAAATATATACAAAGAGCTAGAGGCGGATCTTGGAGTAGTAAGAAAAAACGGAGATTTAACTAGCTGGATAGATCAAGGCGTACTTCTTTTGAATATGTCTTTAACAGTGCTTCCGAATCAAACAGGTTCTCATTCAAAAATCGGTTGGCAAGAAATAACTGGCCAAATTATCAGGCATGTGGCAAAACGTGGTGCCATAGCTGTTTTATGGGGACGAGAGGCACAACTTGTTTCAAAGTATTTTGCTAAACAAGATCAATTTATCGCACCTCACCCGAGTCCACTATCTGTATACCGTGGTTTCTATGGAAGTAAACCGTTTAGTCATGTAAATATAAGATTGAAAGAAAAAGGATTGATGCCTATCAAATGGTAAAGGGGCGAACCTTTCGGCCCGCCCCTTCTTTTAGATTTAGATTATGCAGTCCAGATATTGATTGGAGATTGCAAGAAGTAAATCATGAATAGTCCAGCAACAGCCCAAAGTAATGGACTAACTTCTTTGGAACGTCCTTGGAACAAACGAATTACTACATATGAAACAAATCCAGCACCGATACCCACAGAAATATTGTAGGTAAATGGCATCAAGATAATTGTTAAGAATGCAGGAATAGCTATTCCAAGATCATCCCAATCAATTCCCTTAATCTGAGTCATCATCAAGAAACCAACAATGACTAGAGCTGGTGTAGCAGCTTCGTAAGGAATAATTGCTACTAGTGGTGCAAGGAAAGTTGTGAGCAGGAATAGAACTCCAGTTACTACTGAAGCAAGACCAGTCCGCGCACCTTCACCAACACCTGATGCTGATTCAATGTATGAGGTGTTAGATGAAACAGAACCAGCACCACCAGCAGCAGCAGCGATAGAGTCAACAAGTAGAATGCGCTCAGCGCCTTCAACATTGCCATTTCTATCAACTAATCCTGCTTGGTTACCGATAGCTGTCATGGTTCCCATGGTGTCAAAGAAGTCTGCTAGTAATAATGTGAAAACTAGAAGAACTGCTGCAACAAGGGAGATCCGATCAAAACCACCTAAAAGATTGAAATCACCAATGATGTCAAACTTTGGTGTAGCAGCAATTGCATCAGGCATCGCAGGAACATTTAAGTTCCAACCCTTTGGATTTACCTCACCAGTTGCTCCGTTGAATAATGGACCAATTTTAAAGGCAGATTCAACAGCAACTGCTACAGCTGTTGCTGCGACAATTCCAATCAAAATAGCTGCTTTAACTTTCTTCACAGTAAGTGCGATTGTTAGGAATAGACCAAATGCAAATACCACAACCGGCCATCCAACGAGATTTCCGTTGTCGCCGAGGGTTACTGGCACTGGACCAGTTCCAGTTCTACGGACGAAACCTGCATCAACTAGTCCGATAAGTGCAATGAAAAGACCAATACCAACAGAGATAGCGATCTTCAATTGAGTTGGTACAGCTCGGAATACCGCAGTACGGAATCCAGTTAATACCAATATAAGAATTATTAAGCCTTCTAGGACAACTAATCCCATAGCATCAGCCCAGGTCATTT
>JBEAVA010000178.1:0-3043 GCA_041161165.1 Actinomycetota bacterium | reverse complement strand
CAAAAAATGTGATGAAATGTTATCCGTTCGGGGTCAATATGGTCGCAGCAGTCCCCAGCTGGCGCTGCAACGTCTCTCGACCATCATTTGATGTTACAAACTCATCGACGATATCTATGCCAGCTACGCGGTAATGAGCAGTAACGCCACCCTTAGATGGATCAACTAAAACAATTACCTCTTCACATCGCTCAACCATTGAACGGTTGATATCTGCAATCACTTGATCAAACTCTGTTAAACCACCGCTCTTTGAAACACCACCAGAACCAATAATTGTTCGAGTCGCAACGAAACGGTTAATGGTTTCCTGCGCAATTACTCCAGTCTGGGCTAAGTCATGAGTCGCGATAACTCCACCAGTACTAATTACTTCAATCCCGCGTGAAGCTAAAAGAGAAGCATGAGCAAGAGATGGCGTAATTACGGTGAGCTCTAGATTGCCCGGTAAGAATTGCGCAAAGACAGCTGTTGTAGACCCTGTTCCAAGAAAAATAACTTCACCCTTTTCAATAAGGGAGGCGGCGTATTGACCAATCGCAGTCTTGGCTAAAGTTTGATCCATCGCACGTGGGTGTTGCAAAATATCTTGCGTATTCACTAACTGCGCAGATGCACCACCACGAGTAGTTTTTAAATAACCCGCTTCTTCAAGAATGCGCAGATCACGGCGCACAGTCATAGAAGAGACACCGAGCTCATCGGCAAGGCTTGCAAAATCTACTGCGTTCTCAGATGCAACTCTTTCGAGAATTTTCTGATGGCGCTCGACCGATAATAAACGTCGCATAATCAAGGAATTCTACAGACTAGAGAGCAGCCTTCGAATTCTCTCCTCCAAACAACGCCTTGCCCTGGTACACAGTCAGTGGCTCAGCCAACAAATCATCAAGCTTTCCAATGAATGATTTTACGTGCGCAGTTTCTAAGTGAGATTGAAACGCAGCTTCGTTTTCATAGACTTCAATATTCATAAATGTTCCGGGTTGATCAATTAATTCATGCACGTGATATCCGCGCACTCCTGCTTCATTCCAAGAAGCGCTCGCGCCACCATGTAGTTCATTGCGAAGTTCTGTTTCTTTTCCTGGCTTTGCTTTAAATATCGCAGTAACAATCATGACTTCACCTCTAAGACATAAGTAAATAATGTATGCGCCCGGTAGGATTCACACGCTTCAAGCGCCCGTAGCTCAACGGATAGAGCATCTGACTACGGATCAGAAGGTTAGGGGTTCGAATCCCTTCGGGCGCACTTACTGATTACAGATCAGCCGGTACTAAGGCTGCTGCGTGTTCTTATGCGCAATCGTGAGAGTCCTAGCGATACCGCTTCCGATGACAATACTGAACTTAATGTCACCAAATGTTTTGGTTGTAGATGTCTTAGCGTTAAGTGCGGTTGTAACCCATTTTTGCGCAGCGGTTGGATCAACGCCATCAATAGGTAAAGTCGCAATAAATCGTGGCCAGCCATAACTTATTTTCGTCTTTGAGTTAACCGTAATCCAAGTTACGTCACTCGCGGTATTACCCCAAACAACCACATTCGCTGTTTTGTCTTTGCTAGAACAGCTAAAAGAAGTTGCGCTTGTTTTTGTTTTTTGAGGTTTCGAGCATTTCCAACTTCGATTTTCAAGATTCGTAGATAAATCAGATGCCGTCACACCGGGTAGAGGTTTTGGTTTCGATGCAGCCAAGGCAGGACTAACAGTAAAAAGAAGAGAAAAAGTGATTGCAGATGATAAAAAACGAAGGCGGCGATTCATACGGAGAATCTTCCCACATCTTTTCATTCAATTATTCAGAAGTTTTGATATTCTCATCCCCTCTGGAGCACACAAGAAATTTACTTGGAGAACGACGAATATGAAAAACAAGAAAATCACATTGGTCACGATTTCAATTATGGCCTTATCTATATTGTCAGTTCCGGGCCAAGCCCTAGCTGTTGAAAAAGCCACAACAAAGATCTCCAAGCCTGCGATCTCCAAATATCAGCGATACATCTACCGCTATCAAAATGGCGTTATGCAACGTAAAAATATTGATGGAAAATTTGTATCTGCTGATACTCGTAAAGAGAGCGCCTTCGATCCAATTCGTGTTGCAGCCTATAACTCAGTTATGCAAACAATTGCCGGTAAAAACTCTTCAAATTTAAATGTTAAGTATGTGATTAGACCGAACTATCCAGCAACACTTTCAGCGGCAATCAAATTATCTTTTGATAAGACCGTCAAGCAATTTGGTGATTATTTCCCAGCAGGTACACCTGTCACAGTAATCATGGTTACTGAAAAAGATAAAGACTTTATTCAGAAAGAATTGCCGTCAATTGTTGATCAAAATGCAACAGGAGATGTTTGGCAATTTGCGTCACGCTATTTAACAAAATCTGAATGGGAAAATAGCAGTGCATCAGGTGGCGGTAGTGCAAGCTTCTTCAGAGGCCCAGAACAATCAAAGGGTGGCTTTTATTTAAGCCACACTGCAAGTTATGCGACCATGGATACGTACTGGCCAGAAGTTGCACCACATGAATTCACGCATATCTTGCAAGGTGTATTTGTTAAAGATCTGTCTTTTAATTCCCAAGATGAATATCAAAAGAAGTTGCCACAACATTACGTAGAAGGCAGCGCTAATACGTTAGGACATATTTTGGCTTATCCAAACTTGGGTTGGTATAGCGATGATGCTGATTTAACAATCAAGCGTTACTCCAATGGAGTTAAGCGATGGAAGCCAGTGAACACACCTGCAAATATGGTTGATCTCTTGGTTGCAACCGAAAAAGGAACACCTGATCAAGCGTTTGAAGCTTCATATTCAATCGGACAATTGTTTTATGAATGGTTAATAGGTACTTATGGATTCGATAAATTCATAACATTGATCAAGAACATAGGACCAACCAGTTCTTTTGACGAGAATATAAAATCAACGTACGGAATTACTAAAGCCCAGGCTTACGAAAAGGCTGCGCCGTACATGCTCCGTGCTTGGAAAAAGGCTACGAAGTAATTAGTTAGCTTCTAAG
>JBEAVA010000016.1:0-11349 GCA_041161165.1 Actinomycetota bacterium | reverse complement strand
AACTTAACATTTTGGCAATCTCTCTGTGAGGTTGAGAAAAATCAAGAGATAGCTCAACGTTCTTCCCTTTCACTTATTGAATTTGTTAAATTAATTCAATCCCTGCAAACTTTAGTGGAGGCCAAAACTAGGCCATCAGTCATTGCCCAAGCAGTTTTAGAACAATCTGGATTACTTGCTGAATTGTCTGAGAGTAAAGATCCACAGGATGAGGTTCGAGTAGAAAATTTAGAGGAGTTAGTAGCCGTTGCAACTGAGTATGAAGAGGGTGAAGTTGATGACGGTGAGGAGATCTCACTTGTTGGCTTCTTAGAAGATGTTTCATTGGTTGCAGATGCTGATCAAATTCCAGAAGGTGAAGATCATGGCGGTGTTGTAACAATGATGACTTTACATACTGCTAAAGGACTTGAGTTTCCAACAGTCTTTTTAACTGGAATGGAAGAGGGAATATTTCCACACTCTCGAACTCTTGGTGATCCAGATGAGTTACAAGAAGAGCGCCGGCTTGCCTACGTAGGTTTAACTCGTGCTAGAGAGAATCTCTTTATCACAAGAGCTGAATACCGTTCATCATGGGGTGCCCCTAACTACAACGCACCTTCTAGATTCTTAAGTGAAATTCCAGATTCAGTAATTGAGTGGAATCAAGCACAAGAAAAAGCATCATCGATAAAGAGTTCAATTAAACGTTCTTTCACAGCACCAAAGCCAACTGGCAAGGTAAGCAACACAATGAAGCTTGAGGTTGGCGAACGAGTCTCACATGACACCTTTGGCATGGGAACTGTAGTTGCAGTTACAGGTGATGGTGATCGGGCTGAGGCCACCATTAATTTCGGCTCATTTGGTGAAAAACGTCTACTACTTCGCTATGCCCCGGTTGAGAAATTATAAATTTAGAGCCAATCTCATTACTATTACCACCTTACCGAAGATAAAAATTGATCGGGGATAATTAAGTGGATCTTTTTGAGTATCAAGCGCGCGATCTTTTTGAATCACATCAAATTCCAGTATTAGCTGGCGCGGTAGCAACTACTCCAGAACAAGCCCATGCAGCTGCTACAAAAATTGGCGGCAAAGTTGTAGTAAAAGCCCAAGTAAAAGTTGGCGGTCGTGGAAAAGCTGGCGGTGTAAAACTGGCCGAGAATGCTGATGATGCCAAAACAAAAGCAGCAGCGATTTTAGGAATGGATATAAAGGGACATACCGTAAATAAGGTAATGATTGCTCAAGCTGCACCAATTGATTCTGAGTACTACCTAGCAATTTTATTAGATCGAGCAAATCGAAATTTTCTTGTTATGGCATCGGTTGCAGGCGGCATGGAGATCGAAGAGGTTGCGCATAAGACTCCAGAAAAACTTGCCAAAGTTGGAATTAATCCAAACGTAGGAATTGATAAAGCAAAGGCAATTGAGATTGCAAAAAGTGGGCAATTCCCAGCTGATGTGATTGATCAAGTAGCAGAAGTATTAGTTAAGTTGTGGCAGGCTTTTATTAAAGAAGATGCAACTTTGATGGAAATTAATCCTTTAGTTAAAACCTCTGACGGCAAGGTAATTGCCTTGGATGGCAAGGTTACTTTGGATGATAACTCTGGCTTTAGACACCCAGAGCATGAAGTTTTAGTAGACCATGAGTCAACAAATCCGCTGGAGAAATTGGCCAAGGAGAAGGATTTAAATTACGTAAAACTAGATGGTCAGGTTGGAATTATTGGAAATGGCGCCGGCCTTGTGATGAGCACATTAGATGTGGTGGCTTATGCAGGTGAAAAATATGGGGTCAAACCTGCAAACTTCTTAGATATTGGAGGGGGCGCATCTGCTGAAGTAATGGCAAATGGTTTATCCATTATTTTGGGAGATAGTGATGTACGAAGTGTGTTTGTAAATGTTTTCGGTGGAATTACCGCATGTGATGCGGTAGCAAATGGCATTGTGCAGGCATTGGATATGTTGGGGTCAAAAGCTACAAAACCAATTGTGGTCCGATTAGATGGCAATAATGTTGAGTTGGGTCGCAAAATATTAAAAGATGCAAATCATCCACTGGTTGAACAACTTGAAACTATGGATGGTGCAGCAGCAAAAGCTGCAGAGTTGGCGGCTAAATAATGGCAATTTTTGTAAATGAAAATACCAAAGTAATTGTTCAAGGTATGACAGGATCTGAGGGAACCAAACATACAAAGCGCATGCTTAAAGCCGGTACCAAGATTGTTGGCGGCGTAACTCCTGGTAAAGGAGGCCAAAGTGTTGATATGGATGGAAAGTTAATTCCAGTTTTTAACTCAGTTGCCGAGGCAATGAGTGCAACTGGGGCAAATGCTTCGGTAGTTTTTGTACCGCCAAAATTTGCTAAGGCTGCAGTAATCGACGCTATTGAAGCTGCTATGCCTTTAGTAGTTGTTATCACCGAAGGTATTCCAGTTCACGATGTAGCAGCTTTTTATGCCTATTCAGTTAGCAAAGGCAAAACTCAGATTCTTGGCCCAAACTGTCCTGGAATTATTAGCCCAGGAAAAACTAACTTAGGAATTATTCCAGCAGACATTACTGGATCAGGAAAAATAGGTTTGGTTTCAAAATCAGGCACTTTGACTTACCAGATGATGTTTGAGTTAAGAGATTTTGGTTTTACAACGGCGGTAGGAATTGGTGGAGATCCAATAATTGGAACAACCCATATCGACTGCTTGCGCGCATTCCAAGATGATCCTGAAACTAAAGCAATTGTTATGATCGGAGAAATTGGTGGCGATGCAGAAGAGAGAGCAGCACAATTTATTAAAGAGTATGTGACTAAACCTGTTGTTGGTTACGTTGCCGGATTTACAGCACCTGAGGGCAAAA
This sequence comes from Actinomycetota bacterium, assembly GCA_041161165.1. Taxonomy (GTDB): domain Bacteria; phylum Actinomycetota; class Actinomycetes; order Nanopelagicales; family Nanopelagicaceae; genus Nanopelagicus. The sequence goes on along the minus strand of JBEAVA010000016.1, from coordinate 8,488 downwards.
CTATGGGTCATGCTGGTGCAATTGTCTCTGGATCTTCAGGAACTGCAGCAGCTAAAAAAGAAGCTTTGGAAGCTGTCGGTGTTGCGCTGTCGGTGTTGCGGTTGGTAAAACACCAAGTGAAACCGCTAACTTGATGCGCAAGATATTGAATGGATAAATCGCAGATAGGAAAATAATGGTTGCGCGTAGGTTCTTGATCACGCTGCAACAAGTAATTAGATCAATACTGATAATACTTTTTCCACTTGCTTTTATTACCTTATTTGCTTGGGCAACTGCAGGAAGTACATATGGCACAACATCTGATCCAATGCGGGCTGCACTTTGGCTTTGGCTGGGATCACATTTAACACCATTTCATATCACCAGCAATGAGATAACTGGATACCTCTCTTACCTACCATTGGGCGCAGTAATTCTTCCTTGGCTTAGCATGCGAGTGGGATATAGAAGAGTAGTTGCAGTAATTGAAAACAAAAAAATGAGTCGGGCATATTTTATATTGACCTACTTAATTACTTACTCACTTCTTGCACTCATAGCATCAAACAGCCAAGTTTCAGTTGATTATCCAAGAGGGATTGCAATCTTAATATTTATACTCTTTCTAGCTACAACTACGGTAAATTTTGAAACACTAATTAAATTACCAACTCAGATATTTCTAATAATGCTTGGTCTGTCTGGGTTAGTTTTCTCATTGAGCTTACTGCTGAACTTTAGTATCGCTAAAAATCTAACCGTAGTTCTTCATCCAGGAATTATTGGTGGAATATTGCTGCTACTTCTACAAATACTTTATTTACCAAATCTATTTTTTGCCACTTTTAGCTACATCTTAGGTTCTGGATTTTCTCTTGGGAGTGCAACTGATATCACGCCATTTATCTTTAATCTTCGCGAGATTCCTGCAATTCCAGCACTTGCAGCACTACCGGCCGGAAAGTTTCCATGGATGATTACTTTATCAATCATGCTTTTTGGCTACGCATTGATAAACCTAAATAAAATTAAAGCCCTCAATATTGACAAAAAAAGTAAGCAGCAATTACATCTGCGATTCCTACTACTATCTGTCTTTGGCTCAGCGATTTTGGCGTTTGTTTCATCTGGATCGTTAATTTCAGCAAATATGAATCCAGTTGGCGTGAATCCACTACGTATCGGTGCAATTGTTTTTGTTCATATAGTTTTAGCTTTCCTAGTTATTCAATACTTGCCAAAATTGTTTAAGAAAAAAGATAAGCAGAGTAGGCTTGCTACATGAGTGCGATGATCTTGGATGGCAAAGCTTTAGCCCAGAGGATTAAGGCGGATATTGCTGCCGCTATTGGAAAACTCGATAAGTCAGTTGGCTTGGGCACAATTTTGGTCGGGGATGATCCTGGATCAGTTGCTTATGTTGAAGGAAAACACCGGGATTGTGCAGAGGTAGGAATTAAATCAATTAAAGTGAATCTGCCTGCTACCTCAACTACAGATGAGGTCATTGCCGCTGTTCATGCACTAAATACAGATCCAAGTTGCACAGGATTTATTGTGCAACTTCCACTTCCAGTTGGAGTTGACACACAAAAAGTTTTATCTGCAATTAATCCAGCAAAGGATGCAGATGGGCTTACTCCAAATAACTTAGGAAATCTTGTTTTAGGTTTTAACTCAGTAGTTGCCTGTACACCAAAGGCGATAGTGGCTTTGTTAACTGAATATAAAATCAATTTATCGGGCGTGAAGGTGTTAGTCATTGGCCGCGGCATGACAGTCGGAAGACCATTATCAATATTGCTCTCTCAAAAACCAATTAATGCCACCGTAACCCTGGCTCACTCAGCATCGAAGAATTTAACGGAGCTAATTAAGGATGCTGATGTAGTAATTGCCGCTATGGGAAGTGCGCAATTTATTAAGGCTGAGATGGTAAAAAAAGGATCAGTACTTGTTGATGTTGGAATTACTCGTGATGGCAATCAACTTGTTGGGGATTTTGATCCTAAAGTTATTGAGGTCGCCACGGCTTTTGCGCCAATGCCAGGTGGAGTAGGTCCCATGACCAGAGTGATGCTGCTAAAGAATGTAATAGAACTGGCTAGAAATGAAAAATAGTTTTCGACTTGATCAAATAAGAAAAGTTTCACTGATTATTGTTGCGATCGGGTTAGTAATTGGAATTAGTGGCGCAGTACGAAGCGGTTCAATTATTTTATCCATTGGCGCAGCTGCATTTACATTGGCTAGGTATTATCAATTAAAGATAAAACGGAATATTGAATTAATTCTGCCAATTATGATCTGTATCATGTTATTTGGATTGGCTATTTCACTTCCCAACGCAAGATAACCTCACCGATTTAGTTGATTTGCCCGAAATCAGTAATATTGGCCATAAGCACCGAGAGGATTAAATGAGCAGATCTGGGAAAGTAACAGTTGTAGGAGCTGGATTTTATGGTTCAACTACCGCACTAAGGCTTGCAGAATATGATGTTTTTGAAACTGTTGTATTGACCGACATTTTAGAAGGTAAATCAGAAGGTTTAGCATTAGATATTAATCAATCAAGATCAATTGAGAATTTTGAAACTAAAGTTATTGGCGCCACCACAACTGCAGATGGCGGCGGATATGAGAAGACAGCAAACTCTGATGTAGTTGTTATTACCGCAGGATTACCTCGAAAGCCTGGCATGAGTCGAATGGATTTAATTGGCGTAAATGCTGGGATTGTCCGAGGCGTTGCTGAGAACATTGCTAAGCATTCACCTGACGCAGTAATTATCGTAGTTTCAAATCCATTGGATGAAATGACTGCATTGGCTCAAATTGCAACAAAATTTCCATACAACAAAGTTATGGGCCAGGCGGGCATGTTAGATACAGCAAGATTTACAAACTTTGTTGCTGAAAAATGTGGTGTGCCAACAGCATCTGTTAAGACTTTAACTCTTGGTTCACACGGTGAAACTATGGTGCCAGTTCCAAGTCGTTGCACAGTAAATGGCAAACCACTTTCAGAGGTTTTGTCTGCTGATGAAATAAAGGATTTAGTTGACCGAACTAGAAATGGTGGCGCTGAGATTGTGGCATTGCTTAAAACAGGATCTGCTTACTATGCACCATCAGCAGCTGCCGCTCGAATGGCAAAGGCTGTGATTACCGATTCAAATGAGGTAATGCCAGTATGCGCTTGGGTAAATGGTGAGTATTCAATTACCGGTGTTTATCTTGGAGTTGAAGCACAGATTGGTAAGAATGGAATCAACAAAGTTGTTGAGACAAAATTAACTGCTGATGAACTCGCTTCGCTAAAAGTGGCCGCTGAAGCGGTTCGCACAAAACAAGCAGATGTTAAAGATCTATAGGCCGAGGAGATAAATTATGAACAAGATCAAAGTTGAGGGCACCGTAGTTGAATTAGATGGCGATGAAATGACCAGAATTATCTGGCAGTTCATAAAGGACTCTTTGATCTTGCCTTATCTTGATATAAATCTTGAGTATTACGATCTTGGTATTGAATACCGAGATAAGACTGATGATCAGGTAACTATTGATTCAGCTCATGCCATTCAAAAGCATGGAGTTGGGGTTAAGTGCGCAACTATCACACCAGATGAGGCCCGCGTTGAAGAGTTTAAGTTGAAGAAAATGTGGAAATCTCCAAATGGAACTATCCGAAATATTTTAGGCGGCGTAATTTTCCGCGAACCAATCATCATTAAGAATGTTCCGCGCTTAATTCCACACTGGACAAAGCCAATTGTGATTGGCCGTCATGCATTTGGAGATCAATACCGGGCAACAGATTTTAAAGTTCCAGGTCCAGGAAAGTTAACAGTAACTTTCACACCAACTGATGGTTCTAAGCCAATGGAGTTTAATGTTTTTGATTTTCCTTCATCTGGCGTAGCAATGGCTATGTATAACTTGGATGATTCAATTAGAGATTTTGCAAGAGCATCATTTAACTACGGCTTAATCCGTAAGTACCCCGTGTTTCTTTCGACGAAAAATACAATTCTTAAGGCATACGATGGTCGATTCAAAGATATTTTTGCGGAAGTTTTTGAGAAAGAGTTTAAGGCAGAGTTTGCTAAGAATAATCTTGAGTACGACCACCGTTTAATTGATGACATGGTTGCCACCTCACTTCGCTGGGAAGGCGGATATATCTGGGCGTGTAAGAATTATGACGGTGATGTTCAGTCTGACACTGTTGCACAAGGTTACGGATCACTTGGCTTAATGACTTCAGTACTAATGACTCCAGATGGCAAAACAGTTGAAGCCGAAGCTGCGCATGGAACTGTCACTCGTCATTACCGCGACCACCAAGCGGGTAAAGCAACCTCCACAAATCCAATTGCATCTATCTTTGCTTGGACGCAAGGATTAGCTCACCGTGCGAAATTAGATAACACTCCTAAGGTTGCAGAGTTTGCTAAAACTTTGGAGCGAGTGTGTATCGAAACCGTTGAAAGCGGCAAGATGACAAAGGATTTGGCATTACTTATTAGCAAAGATGCGCCATGGCTTAATACCCAAGAGTTTTTAGCTGCAATTGATGATAATTTAAAGAAAGCAATGGCTTAAAGCTTTAATAAAAAAAGCCCCACTCTGAGTGAGTGGGGCTTTTTAATTATCTTATTTAATTAATCCGCTTGCCATTTGTTGCATCAAATAGATGAACAGCATCAGGATTAACTCCCACAGTCACGGTTTGACCAGGCTTTGGTGGGTTCTTTGGATCCCAACGAATAATTACCTGACCTAACTCCTCGCTGGTGTTAGCGAATTTAAGTGATTTATCAACTGGTTTGCCATAAACAAATGCGTCAGCGCCCAGCTCTTCAACTACCTCAACTGCAACTTCAAATCCAGTACTTGCTGGCACAAAGCCCTCTGGCCTGATACCAACTGTGACTGATGAGCCGCCAGCAGATGGAATTGCGATACCTAAATTACCAAGCATGGCTTTGCCACCAGAGACAGGAGCGGTAAGTAGGTTCATGGCAGGTGAGCCAATAAATCCAGCAACAAATACATTCTGTGGTTTTTCATAAAGATTTCTTGGGGTGTCAACCTGTTGCAATAAGCCATCTTTTAATACTGCAACTCGATCACCCATCGTCATCGCCTCAACCTGATCATGGGTCACATAAACTGTAGTGATTCCTAATCTACGTTGTAGCGCTGCAATTTGAGTACGGGTAGCAACACGAAGTTTCGCATCCAGATTTGATAACGGCTCATCCATTAAAAAGACCTGTGGCTCACGCACAATTGCTCTACCCATTGCAACGCGCTGACGTTGACCACCAGATAGTGCCTTAGGTTTGCGGTCTAAGTAATCTTCTAAATCTAATAATTTTGCAGCCTCTAAAACTCTGCGATCGCGTTCCTCTTTTGCAACGCCAGCAATCTTTAATGCAAATCCCATATTTTCAGCAACTGACATATGTGGGTAGAGCGCGTATGACTGAAACACCATTGCGATGTCGCGATCTTTTGGTGCAACATTTGTTACATCCTTATCGCCAATTCGAATTGATCCAGTATCAATCTCCTCTAATCCAGCTAACATTCGAAGTGAGGTTGATTTACCGCAACCAGATGGTCCAACTAATACTAAAAATTCACCATCATTAACTGTTAGATCTAATTTATCTACCGCAGGTTTTGTAGTTCCTGGATAAATTCGTGATGCTTGGGAAAATACAACTGATGCCATGATTGTTTACTCCTTCTCCGGGCAGGTACGTGCCCGACGATCCGTTGGATGAAGGTCTCACGGTTGTGAGAGTTGGCAAAGGCTACGACAAATTGGCTAAAAAGGGGAAGCACGGTTGTTTTTGCGCTCATCAGGCGGGCTATCTGCGCAGTTAGATACCATTGGAGATATGGCTGAAGGCGCTATACCCAGTATTGCAATAGTTTTAGGGCTAATTGCGGTGGGCGGAATCTTTGTGGCCGCTGAGATCGCCCTTATCTCCCTACGTGACTCCCAGGTTAAACAGATTTCAAGTAAGGGTAAACGTGGGGCGCGGGTAGCAAAGCTTGCTGGTAATCCAAACCGTTTCCTAGCCGCCGTACAAGTTGGAATTACTGCATGTGGATTTTTATCTGCAGCCCTAGGTGCTGAACAACTTGGGGTATTTGTTATTCCAAGATTAGAGGAGTTGGGCTTATCTGCTGGCAGTAGTGAGATTGTTTCAATTGTGGCGATCACATTAGTAATTGTTTATATCTCATTAGTCTTTGGCGAATTAGTGCCTAAGCGATTGGCACTTTATAAGAGTGAGAGCATTGCGCTCGCAACTGCAGCTGCTGTTGATCGCGTAGCGATAATTTTCAAGCCAATTATTTGGCTCTTGTCTAAATCAACTGATTTAATCGTAAAGATTTTTGGCATAACCTCAAAGAGTGAGCGTAATCAGATTTCTGATGTTGAGTTAATGGATTTAGTGAGCGGTCATGCTGATTTAACAAAAGAAGAGCGGGATATTGTTGAAGAGGTTTTTAACACTAGCGATCGTTTAATTCATGAGGTTATGGTGCCAAGAACTGAGGTTGATTTCTTAGATGCATCATTGAGTATTTCACAAGCTAGAAAGGTTGCCGTTGAACTTGCTCATTCCAGATACCCAGTAGTTAGAGGAAGCAGCGACGAAGTTATTGGATTTTTGCATGTTCGAGATTTGCTAAATCCGAAATTAGATGATGCTCAGATTACTATTATGGAAATTGTCAGAAATGTAATCTTCTTGCCTGGTACAAAAGGAGTTTTGCCTGCATTAACTGAGATGCGAAGCAAACGTCAGCATATTGCAATCGTGCTAGATGAGTACGGCGGTACTGATGGAATCATTACCTTAGAAAACTTAGTTGAATGCTTAATTGGTGAGATTCATGATGAGTATGACGGCCATGAAGCACAGCCAAAACTCGAGCAACGCACAGGTGATATCGAAATCGACGGGTTGATCTCACTTGAAGATTTACATGATTTAACTGGGATTTCATTGCCAGATGGACCATATGAAACTGTGAGTGGTTTTGTGATGCATTATTTAGGCAGAATTGCACAGGTAAATGATGTGGTTCGAATCAATGGTGCACGCTTTACAATTATCAGTATGAGTGGCAAGCGGGTAGGTCAATTATTGCTTGCCAGAGATGATGTGAAATCATGAGTAAAAAACGGGTACTTTCTGGCATTCAACCAACCCATGATTCATTTCACCTTGGTAATTACTTAGGCGCTATCAAGCAATGGGTTGATTTACAAAAAGAGCATGATGCTTTTTATTGTGTAGTTGATCTTCACGCACTCACTGTCGAAACTGATCCAAAGTTATTGGAAAAGCGAACATTGCTTTCAGCTGCGCAATTAATCGCAATTGGCGTAGATCCAAAGCTGTGCACATTATTTATTCAATCCCACGTGCCTGCTCATAACCAATTAGCTTGGGTACTGGAGTGCATTACCGGGTTTGGCGAAGCAGGACGAATGACGCAATTTAAAGATAAGTCTCAAAAAGGTGGTACTGATCGAACGAATGTTGGGTTGTTTACCTATCCAATTTTGCAGGCCGCTGACATATTGCTCTATCAAGCAGATTTTGTGCCAGTAGGTGAAGACCAAAGACAACACATTGAATTAACTAGAGATCTAGGTCAGCGATTTAACACCAAATACAAAGAGGTATTTAACATTCCACAGGCGCAGATAATTAAGTCCTTAGCCAAAATAAATGACTTACAAGATCCAAATTCAAAGATGAGTAAATCTGCTTCTTCTATGAGCGGGGTTATTGAGTTATTAGATTCACCTGAGGCCACAATTAAGAAATTTAAGTCGAGCGTTACCGATGCTGGCAAAGAGATTAAATTTGATGAAAAAGAAAAGCCAGGTATCTCTAACCTGCTAACAATCCACTCAGCTTTCTCTGGAAAAGCCATTAAAGATATTGAAAATGAATTCGCTGGCAAAGGTTATGGTGACTTTAAATTACAGGTTGCCGAAGTTGTGGTTGAGGCATTAAACCCAATCCGAATTAAAACCCAAGAGTTAATGGATGATAAAGGTGAGCTACTCAAAATTTTAAAATCTGGAGCAGAAAAAGCTAACCAAGTTGCTGGCAAGACATTATCTGATGTTTATACCGCACTGGGTCTAATCAACAATGGCTAAACGTTTTGCGTTTTTTTCACTAGCTCTTTCTTTAATTACTGCGCTTGCGCTGCCAAATGCAATCGCTGTAGAACCTAAGAAAATTGCAATTGCTTATGATGTTGGCGGCCGGGGAGATAATGGCCTAAATGATCTAGCGGCACTGGGACTAGAGCGGGCGATAAAAAAACTTAATATTTCAAGACTTGATGTACGGGAGCAGATTACTGATGGCAACCTGGGGGATCGAATCACCAGAGTTCGATTCTTAGCAAAAAATAGATACCAGTTAATTATTTGTGTTGGCTCAGGATATGC
>JBEAVA010000003.1:0-11917 GCA_041161165.1 Actinomycetota bacterium | reverse complement strand
CCAAACTTTTCTAATTCACTTGCATTACTAACTGCTGGCTGCGTTATTCGAAGACCATCTTTGTATCTAGCCCAAAATCTCTCTTTGCGTCTGGCATCAGTTGAAATGATAAATTCACTTTTGTTAATCCCAGCAGCCATCGCATCAAGTGAACAAACCCCAATCCAATCTATTTCAGCAGCTAGTGCAAAACTTTGTGCAAAGGCTATGCCAACTCTTAGGCCAGTAAATGGTCCAGGGCCCATGCCAACAGCGACTAAATCTATTTTGTTATTTAGCGCAATCGCTTGGGAAACAAGCTTTGGCAGAACTTCACCATGAGCAAGCGGGTCAATATGTGATTGATTAAATATAACTTTGCCATCACAAATTAGTGCTACCGAGGTTTTGGAGGTCGAGGTATCAATCGCTAATACGTTGCTCATAACTTAAAGTTTTCCCAACGATTTCCAACTATTACAAACTCCACCTGGCGTTGATCCTCTTTTTGTCCACGTCCTATGTTTATCTCTAAGTATTGATCAGTAAGGGTAGAGACAAAATCCTTACCCCACTCAATCACAAATACACTGCTTGCTAGATAACTTTCAAAATCTAAATCTGCAAAATTACTTGGATCAGAATCTAATAATCGATAAGCATCAATGTGAATAAAATTTGGATTGCCTTTGTGAATCCGACTGATCACAAATGTTGGTGAGGTAACCCCCAATATTTTAAATGCTGATGCAATTCCTTGGGTTAATACAGTCTTGCCTGCACCCAGTTCACCATTTAATACCACGACATCTGAAGGCTTTAATTGCCGGCCGATTTTTTCACCCAACTCAAACATCTGTTGTGGAGAATCAACTTGAATTTTCATCAGGAGGTTAGTTTATAGAGAATGAAAACGGGCCCCTAGTTTCCTAGAGGCCCGCTTAATTTCTTACTTACTTATTGACGGAACTTCAGCAATGATGGTGCGAAGTTTGGATCAACAAACAAGTTTGGCTCATTCTTAATTGCAGCCTTTACAGCTGTATTAGAAGGGAGCTTGCCACTCTTGGCTGCAGCTGCTGCAAGTTTTGCAACTGCCAAGATTTGGCTAGTTGTGTAGTTGCAGTGGCCTGTTCCATTTGTAGCTGATGTTGGAGTAACTGGTGAACCAGCAGCTGAGAAGGTTGTGTATTCATCAGCCGGCTTATTCCAAATAGTTAGAAGTTTGCCTGACTTTGAAACATTGTTATCTACAGATGCCTCATACTGATTCTTCAAGTATTGAAGGGCGCCAGCTGGAGTAATGTGATCAGCAGTGGCTGAGATTGCGATTGTAGGAACCTCAATCTTGCCCTGTAGTTGATAAACACTATTCATCTTGGCAACAGCTGCTGCATTTGCTGTAACTCTAGGAGCAGCAGGATTTAGTGGGCTTAGGTAACCAAGCATTCCAGCAATTCCGCTCTTTCCTGTTAGACCAGCTGCATAAACATCTGCATCATCACCAAGACGTTTTGCATAATCAGTCTTTGAGTTATCAAATACAACTCCACCGTAACGAACTTCCATATCGTAATTAGCAATCACTGCAAGGATGGCAGCTTGTGCACCATTCTCAAGAACTGCAAGTGCTGGGCTAATTACCAAACCAAATGAAGTCTCAAGAGGGCCAACTGGTCCACTTGATGCATCATAAGTATTTGATTGAGTTGGAATTCCAGATATTAATCCAAGTAACAAAATTGCACTTCGTACTGGGATTGCTTTTAATGCAGCTGGCACAGTTGATGTTGCTGGCCATGCTGGTGCAGTTGGATTGGCGGCAATCGCAGCCTGAAGTGCCTGCAAAGTAGTAAGTACAGTTCCAAGGTCAGTCAGCATTTCAACATAACCTGCTTGACCAGCTGAGTAATTACTTCCCTTAATAGCAGGATTGAAGAATTGCTTCATGCCCCATAGGAAATCTCCTGCCATTGTGATCTCAGCTTGAGCTGAATCGGCAATACACATTGGGGCTGCTGCATCAACTGCGCCTGAATATTGTTCAGCAAGTGCTTGTGAAGTTAAGCCACCAAGTGAGTTACCCCAGGTCACAACCTTGCTGATCTTTGAATACTTATCACGGGCAATTGTTATCACCTGAAGAGCTGCTTCTACGCCCTCTTCTAAGTTCCAACCCTGCGTTTGGACACCAGCACCTGCTACCGCAAAACCTTGCGCTAGAAGTGCCGCAGTAACCTCTTCAGATGGAGAAACTGCTGGTGAGTAATCAATTAGTGAACCTTTAGGAGCAACTACTGGAATTGCTGGCAGGTTAACGTTATAACGAATTCCATGTGAGTAAACCATCAATGTGCCATTGAATTTTGCTGGCATGATGATTTCATACTTGGATTTGTTAGCGTCAGTGCCGGTGCACTTTTCAATATCAACAACTTTGATGCCATAAAGAATGGTTGTCTCTTGGCAATCATCAGCAGCACGAGCAACTGTTGGTACAGCTACTGTGAATGCTGCGATTAATGCAGCTGTAGAAAGGGCAACTAGGCCCTTAGTTAGTTTTAGATTTTTCATGAGTTTGTAGGTATCCCATTCTTAGGCATTGTTGGACGAACAAAGTTTGATACTTCAACCGCTCCAGCACCTGAATCAGTTGAGTAAATAACTAGTTTGCCGCCATAAGGCTTTCCTTCGCCCTTAGCGTTTAACTGGCTTACCCAGTAACCGTTGTAACCGATTCGGCTAGTTGGTGAGTAACCAAGTGGCACTAAACCTGCGCTAGCAAACTTAGCTCCCTTGTTTTCAATAGCAGAGATCACACCTGCACGAGTTAGATTCTTACCGGCAGCACGTAGTGCTTGCACAGTTAGCATCGCTGAGTTCATCGCTGCAAGTACGTAGTTATCAAAGGTAACTCCCTTGTTGTACTTAGCGTTGATATCTGCAAATTGCTTAACATAAGGATCTGTCATGTCTTTAGCATCTGGCATAAAGCTTGCAGAAATTACGCCATCAATAGTGGCTGGCTTAACACCTAGTGCAAGTAATGTATTTGCATCTGCACCAACAGATCCGGCATACCAAGTGAACTTGGTAGTCAGGGCTAATTTTTCAGCCGCCTTCAGGATAGTTGCAGTTACATCGGTTGTTCCAAATAGAACAACTACTGGCTTGCCTGGAGTTGCACCTAACGCAGTTAATGCGCTCTCTGCACGAGCTGCTGTCATTGAGCCTTGTGGGTAAAGAATTGGAGCGGCTGAGAATTTGTGTCCTGCTGTAGTAAATCCAGCAACACCATCTGAACCAAACTCATCATCTTGTGCCACTAAGAATGTTGCTTGACCTGGGAAGTTATCTTTAATTGCCTTTGCAATTACTTTAGCTTCCATTGCATAGGTAGGTAGCACCATAAATGTTGTTGGGTACTTGGTCTTATCAGTGAAACCACTGTAACCGGTATTAATAAATAGATCAGGAACATTGTTCTTGGCTAATGCTGCTGCCTTGTAAGCCTTTGAGTGAGTAGCAGTTCCAAGAGCTCCGACTAGAGCAAATACATTGTCCTTCAAAACTAAGTTAGTGGTTTGAGTTGCAGCAAGTGTAGGTAGGTACTTGTCATCACGGCTGATTAGAGTGATCTTTCGACCATAAACTCCACCATTTGCATTGATGTAGTTGAAGTACGCCTTCATTGCGCCTGGAACCTTTCCGTATGAAAGTCCAGCTGAGCCAGTTAGTGGGGATGAGATACCTAACTTGATCTCACTTGCAGTAACTCCCGGAGTTGCAGCCTGTGCTGGCAGGGTGCTTAACACCATTGCGCCAGTTGCAATCACCGCTGAAACGAGGCTAGCTCGCTTCATGTTTTTGTTTCTGATCATTTATTTCCTTCCCTAGGTTTATACGTTAAAACTTCTTATTTCTTATGGTGCCTCTTTATTAAGTGCCCTGGACCATTTGGCGTGAAGACAACTGCCAAGATCAGCAGCGCACTCACCAAGAAGCCAGGCAAGATTGTTATAAATCCTTCCGAACCTCCAATACGGGATACTAACGAATCGGCGATTTCCGGTATAGCAACCAGCACCAACCCGCCAAGGATGACACCCTTTAGGTTGTACAGGCCAGTAACAACCGCCCCGCCGAGCAGGGCAAAGGAGAGGCTGAGCGGAAATGCGCTGGGTGAGACCCCGCTAATCAGCATTACCAGCAAGCCCCCAGATAATCCGGCCACCCCTGAGCTAATCGCAAAAGCGGTCACCTTTAATCGACCAACATTAATTCCTGATAGTTCTGCTGCAATTGGATTATCGCGAAGTGCTCTAAAAATTCTTCCGTACTTTGTTGAAAGTAAATTTGCAATAAACCAAACCATAATTAATGATGCAAGACAACTAATCCAGAAGAACCACTTGTATTGTGAAAAATCCTCACCAAATCTTGCCGGTGGAAGTCCAACATCAAAGACAATTCCCTCTTCGGCTCCCAAGATTGGAAATTGATTTGCAAGAGTTGGCAGTGAAATTGCTAACGCTAAAGTGGTTCCAGCTAGATAGGGACCAGTTAATCGGGCTGCAATTAAACCTAAAATCAAACCAAATATTCCAGCCACAAGAGCTGCCATAAATAAACCGATAACTGGATGAAGGCCAGCATTAAAGATTGTTAGCGCACCAGCGTAGGCACCAACTGCCATGAGTGCACTTTGTCCTAAAGATAGCTGTCCGCTGTAGCCTGTTAACAAAATAATTGAGGTAATTGCTAATGCATAGGTTGCAACAAAGGATCCTTGATATAACTCAAGATCTCCCACTCGATCACCAAGGATTAACAACATCCAGCCAAAGGCAACAAATAAAAGTGTTCGTTTTTTAGTACTTACCTGTTTGCTCATTTAAGCACCCCGACTTTTCTTTGCTGCAAAAAGTCCAGATGGTTTTATTAACAAGACCAGCACTAGCACGATAAATGCAGTTGGGAAAAATAATTTAGGACTGATATAGGTTGTCGAAAAATTAATTGCAAAGCCTAAAAGCATGGCACCTGCTACTGCGCCAAATAAACTTTCTAAACCTCCAATGACTGCGGCAACAAATCCAAAGACAAGTAGTAGATCCATTGCATTTGGATATAAGAAGTAACCTGGAATATAAAGCATTCCAGCCAAACCACCGGATGCTCCTGCAATTGCCCAACCTAAAGTTCTAACTGCATCAACTTTAATTCCAGATAATCTTGCGATCTCAGGTGAGTAAGCAGATGCCCGCAGTGCTAAGCCAATATTGGTGCGCTGAAACAATATAGTCAGCAATAACATTGCAATTGCAACAAAAACTAGAACTAATAAGTTGTAGCTACTAAATGCAATAACAGTTCCCATTACCTTGTATCCACCAGTTGAAACCGGCGCTTCAATTGATTGATTAGTTAGACCCCAAATAAATCCAATAATTGCTTGAATAATTCCAAGTAGTCCTAGGGTGGCAACAACTGGTGCGATCATCACAATCGGTCCAGATTTAATCCGTTTAAATATTGGCCTCATGAAGAATCTATCAATTACTGCGCCGATAATTGCACCACTTATTACTGCCACAACTAAAGCAAGCCAGTAAGAACCGGTTCGTTGGATAACTGTGTAACCAATATAGGTTGTTAATACAGCTTGACCGGCTTGGGCAAAGTTAATTACTCGCGTTGATCTCCAGACTAAAACTAGTGCTAGGGCCATTAATGCATAAATAGCTCCTGATGATAATGAGGTAAGTACTGTAGTAATAAATTGAGTCATCTTTAGAACCCCAAGTAGGCAGAGCGAACTGCCGGATCATTGAGTAGTTTTTCTGCCGAATCAACAGCAACTACAGAGCCTAAATTCAAAACAATTCCTTCATCGGCAATCTTTAATGCACCCATGGCATTTTGTTCTACTAAAACCACAGTTAAATCCATTTTTTTAACAAATGATTTTATGGTTTGAAAGATCTGTTCAACAATAAGGGGTGCAAGTCCAAGGGATGGTTCATCTAGTAAAAGAAGTTTTGGCCTGGCAATTAATGCCCTGCCGATGGCAAGCATCTGGCGCTCACCACCAGAGAGTGATCCAGCAGATTGCGACATTCTTTGGCCTAAAATTGGAAAAAGTTCAATAACCTCATTTGTAGCAGCTGTAACAGCTTTTTTATCTTTTTGCCAAAGCCCAGTTAAGGCTAAATTATCCTTCACACTTAACTCTGCAATTACAGATTTACCATCAGAGACATGCATAATTCCAGAGCGCGCTAAATCCTCAGCACGTTTACCTAATATTGAAACTCCATTCCAACTAACACTCCCAGAGGAGGCATCCTTTAAGCCAGATAAGGTTCTTAGCAATGTGGTTTTACCAGCCCCATTTGCACCGATGATTGCCGCCAGTTGGCCTTGTGGAACTTTAAATGAGACATTATTTATAGCTCTAATGGCGCCGTGATCAATTGTTAAACCTTCAACGATAAGGCTCAATTGTTCACCCCCAAATATGCTTCAACAACAGCTGGATCTCGCCTAACTTTCTCAACATCTCCCGATGAAATAACCTCACCAAAGTTGAGAACATAAAGACGATCGCAGACTGACATAACAACATCCATATGATGCTCTACCAAAATAACTGAACATTGAGTAGCTAAGTTATGAATAAGTGAGTTCATCCACTCAATATCTTGCGCCCCCAGTCCACCCGCTGGCTCATCAAGTAAAAGAATCTTTGGCTCAGAAACTAATGCCCGAGCAATTGCTACTCGCTTTGTCACCGGATAAGGAAGTGAATCTGCCCGCTGATCGGCAATACCTGATGCATATACTCGCTCTAGCGCGGTTAGTGCTCGCTGGCGTAATTTCTTTTCATCCTTAAGACTTAAACCAAGTGCGCCAGAAATTAAACCACTCTTAGAACTTTTATTATCGCCAATCATCACATTCTCAAGCACTGTTAGCTCTGGAAATAAGCCAACACCTTGAAGTGTGCGCGAAATTCCTAAATCAATTAATTGATGTGGCTTTGGCCATTTATGAGATTTACCATTTATTGAAAGTGTTCCAGATTCCACCTGCGTTATACCAGAGAGGGCGTTAAAGAAAGTTGTTTTGCCTGCTCCATTTGGACCAATTAATCCAACTACTTCATTTTCATTCAAATCCAAATTAACATTGGAAAGTGCCTTCAAGCCACCAAATGAAACTGATAACGATTTAATTGAAAGCAAATTAACGTTACTCACGAGAGTAGATTCTAGGCACCCGAACTCCAATTCGGGTAACGATTTCATAATTTATTGTTCCGCAAGCCTTAGCCCACTCATCAATTGTGTACTCACCCTGGCTACCATCACCAAAAACAATCACTTCATCCCCAATTTTTGCTAAGGAATCCAAGCCAAGATCGACCACAAATTGATCCATAGAAACTCTACCTATTATCGGAGCTCTCTTACCTGCAACATAAATACCAGCCGAATTATTTGCATTTCTTGGAACACCATCTGCATAGCCAAGAGTTACAACACCAAGTTTGGTATCTGATTTTGTTATAGCCGTGCCACCATATCCAACACTTTGACCTGCTTTAACTGATTTAACAAGTTGAAGTTTGGCAAATAATTTCATTGCAGGTTTTAAGCCAAGTGATTTGGAATCTCCCATGTTAGTAACATCAGGAGATAATCCATATAAACCAATTCCCCATCTAATTATGTTTTTATGAGCAGCTTTATTACTTAAAGCTGCTGCAGAGTTTGCGATATGTATAAACTCAAGGTTAACTCCTGAATCACTTAGTTGTTTAACCTTTTGATCAAATTTATCTAATTGGGTTGAATTCATTACCTCATTTGGCTCATCCGCCCGTGCAAAGTGCGACCAGATTCCAATCGCTTTGATCTCATTCGTCTTTACTGCTCTTACAATCTCAGGAAGTAATAATCCCCATTCATCACCAAATCCACCACGATTCATTCCAGTATCAATTTCAATATGAACTCTTGGTACTTTGTTAATAGATTTTCCAACCAAGATAATTTCATTTAAAAGTTCAATCGATGAGATTGAAAGATCAATTTCAAGATTTATGGCTGTTTTAAAATCTTCTCCCAAGGGTGTAAGCCAAGAGATTATTGGTTTTGTAATCCCACCATTTCTAAGTGCAATTCCTTCTTCAAGCAGGGCGGTGCCAAGCCAATCAGCGCCAGCCTTCTCAGCCGCCTTTGCCACATTTATTAGCCCGTGTCCATAAGCATCTGCTTTAACAACAGCTAGAACTTGAGCAGAGGTTTTGCTCTTTATAAATTTTAAATTCTCAGCAATAGCTGCAAGATTAATCTCAGCCCGAGCGCGACTCATAATTAAGTAAGCCTACTTTGATTTAGGAAGGTTGGCGATCAGAGGTAATCGAGCGGTCGACCGCAATGATCGCCACAAGTAATGCTGAGCCAATAAACAATCCGCCCAATAGATCTGAAAACCAATGCGTGTTTCGATAAAGAGATGCTAAACAAACCCCGGTGGTAACAATGGCAACAAACCAAGTTAATCGCATACCTTCAAATGGATACTTATGTGAGTATCTAAATATTAAATATGCAAATATTCCCCAGGTTAAAATCGCATTTGCAGCGTGCCCGCTTGGATATGACAGACCACTGTCGGTGAAAACTAAATCAAATCCAGTACTTGGCTTAGTTCTACCAAACATTAATTTAGATACCCCAACCGTAAGATTTAGAAGTAGAAGTGAAAGAATTGAGAGATTGATTGGTCGCCAAGATTTAAATCTTCTGCTAATTAAAATTGCAGTAAATAGCAGAATTATTGCAGTCACACCCCTTAACCCAAGATCATCAACTAACATCACCAAAGTTGGAGTTTTACCTGGAGTGATTAAAAGAAAATCACGTTCATATATCCACTCATCTAATCGTCTTATCCAAGTATTTGCTAACACCTGCTGAGTCACTAAGCCGTAAAGAACTAAAAACAAAAAAGTTAACTTGATTGCAGAGTTCATCTGCTTTTTTCTTTGTTCAGGCATTTTTCTTACTCAACTGTTACTGATTTTGCCAAGTTTCTGGGCTGATCAACATCATTTCCACGGGCAACTGCCATCTCATAGGCAATTACTTGTAGTGGAACTACTGCTAGTACTGGTTGTAATAGTTGATCAATTTTTGGAATTCGAATTAAATGATCGGCGCCAACAAAATCAAATTCACTAATGGCAATTACCACTGCGCCTCGCGCCTTAACCTCTTGAATATTGCTCGCCATCTTCTCTGCCAGAACTGAGTGTTCAGTCGGCATAATCGCCACAACTGGAGTTCCTTTATCAATTAATGCGATCGGTCCATGCTTTAACTCACCACCAGCAAAACCTTCGGCATGCATATAGGCGAGCTCTTTTAATTTTAAAGCTCCTTCAAGAGCTGTTGGATATCCAACATGTCGACCTAAAAATAATACTGACTGTGCATCTTTAAATTTACGAGTTAACTCTCTTAACGGCTCTACAGTTTCTAGAACCTGCTCAACCTTTGCTGGCAATGCAGATAACTGTTCAACAATTGCATTTACCTCTTTTTTACTTAAATTATCTAAACTTTTGCCAATCTCTAAGCCAATTAAATACATCGCAATTAATTGAGTGGCAAAAGCTTTAGTGGAGGCAACTGCTATTTCAGGGCCTGCATGGGTGTATAGCACTGCATCAGATTCTCTACCAATGGTTGATCCATTGGTATTGCAAACAGAAAATATTGTGGCACCTTTTGACTTGGCATAACGAAGTGCCATTAAGGTATCCATGGTCTCACCTGATTGTGAGATTGGAATTACCAAAGTTTTTTTATCCAAACTTGGCTCACGGTATCGATACTCCGAGGCGAGCTCAACATCTACTGGAATTTGTCCCCATTTTTCAATTGCATATTTACCTACTAAGCCGGCGTTATATGCAGTACCGCAGGCAATAATTACAATCTTTTCAAACTTCTTAAACTTCAATTTTAGATTTAGTCCCTCTAAGCGACCAATTAAAGTATCTGAAATTGCCTTTGGTTGTTCATAAATTTCTTTCAACATAAAGTGGGTAAATCCACCGCGCTCTGCCGCACTTGCATCCCAGGAAATCTCATACTGCTTTGATTTAACTACTTGACCTGCCAGATTAGTTACCTCTATTGAAGTTGGTGTTATTTCAACAACCTCATCTTGACCTAGTTCAAGTGCAACCTTGGTGTGGGCAATAAAGGCTGCAACATCTGAAGCTAGAAAATTCTCCCCACTACCTACTCCAACAACTAATGGTGAGTTTCGTCTTGCTCCCACAATATGTGAAGGATTATCGGAATGAATTGCCAGCAATGTAAATGAACCCTTCAACTGCTTGCACACTTGGCGCATAGCAGCAGCTAAATCACCATTGTTCTCTTTACGAGCATCACTTAATAAGTGAACAACTGATTCAGTATCGGTTTCAGATTTAAACTTATGGCCCCGCTTTTCTAACTCAGCGCGTAATTGAACATAATTTTCAATAATTCCATTATGGATTAATGCCAGCTTTCCATCATTATCTAAGTGCGGATGAGCATTGGTATCAGTTGGTCCACCATGGGTTGCCCATCTGGTGTGGCCAATCCCGCTCGTTGAATTTGGAGTTTTAGCCAAAGCCTCTTCTAAGTTTTTTAACTTACCAGCTCGTTTTTCAATATATAACGGTTTACCAATTTCGGTTGGAAGAGCTATGCCAGCTGAGTCATAACCACGGTACTCAAGTCTTCGAAGACCTTCTACTACTGGATTTAGTGCGGAGTTTTTACCGGTGTAGCCAACAATGCCGCACATTTATAAAACTCCTTTAACTTACTTGAGCTCTAATCTTACTAGTTGCGCTAAAGATTCTGCGATTTTTTGAGCCAAATCCAATTCATTTGCCTCAACCATTACTCGAACAAGTGCTTCTGTTCCTGATGCACGAAGTAAGACTCTGCCATTTTTACCTAATTCTTGCTCAGCAGAAGAGATTGCATCCTTAATTTTTACTGAGGAAGACAATTTATCTTTATTGACATCTTTAACATTAATTAAAACTTGTGGGTATTTTTCCATGGTTGTTGCTAGCTCTAACAATGATTTCTTAGATTTAGCCATAACCTGCATTACCTGTAATGCAGTAAGTAAGCCATCACCAGTATTTGAGAATTGGCGCATAATCACATGGCCAGATTGCTCACCACCTAGGCTGTAATCATTTTCTAGCATCTTCTCTAATACATAGCGATCGCCAACTGCAGTTTTTTCAAATTTAATTCCCAAACTCTCCATCGAATTTATAAATCCTAAATTGCTCATTACAGTTCCGACCACAGTTTTTTTATTTAACTTTCCTTCTGTTAAATAAGATGAGGCTAAAATATTTAATATGTGATCGCCATCAATTACCTCGCCAGTTTTGGCAACTAATAAACATCTGTCAGCATCCCCATCATGGGCAACTCCTAAATCAGCACCAGATTTTTTAACCTCACTAATTAAATTATCTAAATGGGTAGAGCCACAATTTTCATTTATATTCCAGCCAGTTGGTGTAGCAGATATTGCTTTGACCCTAGCCCCTGCTTTTTCATAAGCAATTGGTGCAACAGTTGAGGCTGCGCCATTTGCGCAATCCACAATTACATTTAAGCCAGTCAACTTAGTTGAAATGGTTGCCAATAAATGCTCTACATATCTTTCTTTAGCCCTATCATCTAAAACAATTCGACCCACATTTAACCCAGTTGGTCGATCCCAGGGCTCACCTAACCTAGCTTCGATTTGGGCCTCAACTTGATCAGCTAATTTATCCCCACCTTTTGCAAAAAACTTAATTCCATTATCTGGCATCGGATTATGGGAGGCACTA
>JBEAVA010000070.1:0-4500 GCA_041161165.1 Actinomycetota bacterium | reverse complement strand
GGTTTTTTACCATTTGCTAATCCATCATCAATTAACCCTTTTTCAAACTCAGCCATCTGCGGCAGGTACTCTCCTGAGCCAACTAGGGCAAGTGAGCCATCGGTATTCATCTTGGCTAAATACTATTGCCCACACCTAGATGGTGGGTCAATTCACCTGTTATTTACTGACTCAACCGCTCCTTTTTAGGAGTAGCAATGTATATTTCCTAATCACAACTACCAATACCTGGTGGTTTTAAAGTAAGTAAGTAATTGGAGAGAAATATGAATGAGAAGGATTTAATTAAGCTTTGGAATCAAATGCGCATGCAGATCATTGTTGCCCAACTTGCACCATCCCTAGTTCTAATTGGTGTATTTGTGTTAGCAGGCATGGATAAGTTTGCAACCGCCTCAGATGGCACAAAATACCTAGCAATTGGTGTTGCTGCAGTTACTGGCATCTTGGCGATCATCTCTCAATACGCAGCTGTGCGTGAGGGTGAAGCATTAGTTGATGATCTTGCAAAAGCTGCTGGTAAGTCAGCATTGGGTAAAAAAATCTCTGAATCTCGCGGACTACTTTCAATCTCAGCCTCAGCCATCACCGGCTTTGGCATCGCAGTATTTGCCTTGGTGGTTTGGGCAGTTCTAGGCTAAGTAGATGAAAATCGGAATTGTATTAATCGCACTCTTCACCGCGTTTGTACTTTTCTTCATCTTTAAATATGAATCAAATTCAAAAAGAAACCGCCCTCGGCTAACTGGCCGGGGCGGTGACTTTGAAGGTTAAATTACTTTCGCCCTCTAAGGGCAGATTTAGATAAGAAAAAGGCAAAGACTAACGCCACAACAATTCCAGCATTTAGCCCCATCTCATAGATTGCCCGATCAAATGCCTGATCACTTTTGCCTGATTCCAGGGTAAGGGAGGCACCAACGGTGAGAATATGTCGAACCGCTGCAATTACGCCAATAATTAAAAACTTATCTAATTGATAAACACCATCGGTAAAGCGTGAGATTACTGTGCGAAGTATTTCTAAGATAATAACTATAAATAAGATGTCATTAACACCTTGAATCATGCCATTTGGGAAAAAGGGAGTAGTTTCAAATAATCTTTTAATACTATAAAAGAAGGCGCCAATACCGATGCCAAGCAGTGCGATGGCAAGGATTGCATGAAATACATCCTCAATTAAATCTACATACTTAAGTGGCAGAACTGAGGTTTCAACATTGCTTGACTCAGATGTGGCAGCTGGCTTACTTGTTGTTTTCTTCATTGGCCAAGCCTATTCCCAGATGATCAATTGGGATAGATCATCTGGGAGATTTGGGGCTATTTAGGTAAATTAGGTATTAAATCTGAGTTTGGTAGTAGGAATCGCGGGAGATGAACTCACCTAATGTGTTCATTCGGTTTTTTAACTTTGCAAACTCTTTATCAGCCTCTAACTTGTCAGAGATCTTGCCACTTGCCTCTCCTGATGCAAATACCTGATAACCAACTACACAACCAAAGTGACGACCAACTGAGCCGGTGTTAAACCAGACCTCTTCTACCCCAGCGCCTAATACATAAGCTTTAAAATCCTTTGCAACTGATAGGTACTCATCTAGCTTGCCTGGTGCTGGTTTGAAAACACTTACCTCAACTACCTTTGCCATAACTATCTATCCTCCAAGAGTATTTAAAGCACCATGCTTTAAATTACTGCGCGTAAATAATAAAACACACCCGTTAGATTCAAAAGGGATGGCAATTACTTTTCACTGCTGATGCGGTAAAGATCACTTGCACTTATGATCACCCCATGAGGATTGAGGTAGTTAGCGCCCATGCCGAAGGTGAGGTTGGGGATGTAATTATCGGTGGGGTTGATCAGATACCGGGTGAAACAATCTGGGAGCAATCTAGATTTATTGCTAAAGATCAATCTTTGCGAAAATTTATTTTAAATGAACCCCGTGGTGGAGTATTTAGGCATGTAAATTTATTGGTTAAACCAACTGATCCAAAGGCTGATGTGGCATTCATAATTATGGAGCCAGAGGACACTCCCCCAATGTCTGGTTCTAACTCAATCTGCGTGGCAACAGTGGTTTTAGAAACTGGAATTGTGAAGATGGTTGAGCCAGTTACCGAGTTAGTAATGCAGGCCCCTGGTGGCTTGGTTTATGTGAGCGCCAAATGCAAAGATGGAAAAGTCACTCAAGTTAAGGTTAAAAATGTTGCATCCTTTGCTGGATTATTAGATCAAAAGTTGGAGGTTAAAGGTGTTGGCACATTAACTGTTGACACCGCCTTTGGTGGAGATAGCTTTGTAATTGTGGATTCAACTCAGCTTGGTTTTCAGATAAGGCCAGATGAGGCAGCAGATTTAGCAAAGATTGGCATGAAGATTACCGCCAGCGCCAATGAGCAATTAAAGTTTTCCCATCCAACAAATCCTGATTGGCGACATTTTTCTTTTACCCAGATTGCAAAGCCAATCTTTTATGAAAATGGTGTTGCGATAAGTAAAAATGCGGTGGCAATTCAACCTGGCAAAATTGATCGCTCCCCAACTGGTACTGGCTGCTCTGCCCGATTAGCACTGCTTCACCATAAGGGTGAGTTAAAGGTTGGTGATCAAATGATTGGCAGATCCATCATTGATTCCCAATTCTTCTGCCGGATAGAGGATGAGGTATTAATTGGAGATAAGAAAGGCATTACCCCATCCGTTGCTGGGCAAGCTTGGATTACTGGAAACCATATCCATACCCTTGATCCAACAGATCCATGGCCACTTGGTTATAAATTAAGTGATACCTGGCCTAATAAGTTATAACTTACCTACCTTTAAATACTTCGCTACGCTAGCCATATGAGTTATCAAGTAGAGCGAATTAGAAAAGATTTTCCTTCCCTTGATACCGGTCTTGCCTACTTTGATGGTCCTGGTGGATCACAGGTTCCAAAAGTAGTAGGAGATGCGATCGCAAAGGCAATTACCCAACCATCATCCAACAGAGGAACGGTAACTGAGTCTGAACAAAATGCAGAGGATTGTGTTGTTGGATATCGAAACGCAGTTGCTGATCTTTTAAATGCTGATCCAAAGGGTGTTGTCTATGGCAGAAGTTGGACCCAATTAACCTATGACTTTTCAAGAACTTTAGCTAAAAGCTGGGGAGCAGGCGATGAAATAATTGTTTCCCAATTAGATCATGATTCAAATATCAGACCTTGGGTGCAGGCAGCTGAAGCAAAAGGTGCAACAGTTAAGTGGGCAAAGGTAAATACCCAAAGCTCTGAGCTTGATACCTCCTCCGTTACCGATCTATTAACTTCAAAGACAAAGTTTGTGGCGGTAACTGGTGCCTCAAATACCTTAGGAACAAAGCCTGATATCACAGCGATTGGTAAGGCGGTTAAGGCAAATGGGTCATTGTTTTTAGTAGATGGTGTGCACCTAACACCACACGCAGTAATTGATTTTAAAAATATGCCAGCAGATTTTTATGGATTCTCCTCCTATAAAATCCTTGGGCCCCATTGCGCATCCTTTGTTGCATCCCCTGCTCTTCTTGAGACATTAAGTAATGACAAATTACTGCCATCAACGATGGTGGTCCCAGAGCGGTTTGAGTTTGGCACCCTTCCTTATGAGTTAATGGCAGGAGTTAGCGCATCAATTGATTACCTAACCACACTTGATGATCAGGCAACTGGCACGCGGCGTGAGCGATTGGTTAAATCCCTAAATTCACTTGAGGAGTATGAGCAATCACTCTTTGATTACATGGTTAAAGCTTTAACCACTCTGCCAGGAATTACTATCTACTCAAAGGCAAAGCATCACACACCAACTGCCTACTTTAATTTCAAGGGTGTGGATGCAGCAGAGCTTTATAAATTCATGGCTACTAAAAAAGTTAATCTGCCCGCTCATAACTTCTACGCCCTAGAAGTTTCCAGAGCGTTAGGTTTAGGAGATACCGGCGCAGTCAGAGCTGGGCTTGCTCCTTACTCAACTAAGGATGATGTTGATCGCTTAATCGCTGGCTTAGAAGAGTATTTAGCTAAAAAATAATTAAGATGGCAATTACAAATACCGACCGCACCTCCTACTTTCCGTTAATTGAAAAACGCTACGGTGAGAAGATGAGTTACTGGCATGGGGTAATGAAAAAGTTAGAGGGCAAGAAGTATCCAGAGCAGATTGCTCATTTAATGGAGAATTACGGCTTTTCCCAAGCACATGCAAATGCATTGGTTATGTATTCAAGGGGCTCAAAATCAGCTGCCAGATTTTCATCTGTCTCTGATTACTACAAATCATTAGATCCAAAGCAGGCGAAGTTAGTAAAAGCGATCTTTGCTGCGATAAAGAAAAAACACCCTAACTTAACTTTGGTAATCGCTTGGAATCAACCGATGCTTAAAAGTGGTGATAAGTATGTATTTGGGGTATCAACTGCTAAAAATCATATTTTGATTGCGCCATGGAGTGCGAAGGTATTAAAG
>JBEAVA010000069.1:0-4859 GCA_041161165.1 Actinomycetota bacterium | reverse complement strand
ACTGAGGCTGCCCCTACCTCAACACCTAGAGCGATTCCATCACCTTGTTCTAGTTGGTTTGCATGCAACCTTGGTTTTAAACCAGCAGCAACTCCTGCTTTTAATATCTTTCGTGCTTGATCTGTTGTGAAGGCACCCTTGTCACAAAATACATCTATCCACTTTGCATGTGGTTTCACCTGGGTAATCATCTGCTCACAAATTAGATCTACATACTCATCTGCTTTGCCCTTGTACTCACTTGGCACAACATGGGCGCCTAAAAATGTTGTCTCATCCGTCAACTGCTTTGCAATATGAAGGCTTCTAACCTCATCCTTAACTGTTAAGCCATAACCTGTTGCATTAGAAAGTAGTTCATCATCGGTTGCTGAACGGGTGGCAGCAACAGTTGTGGCAATTCCACCTGCTGTGTAACTCTCACCCTTCATTCGGGCGGAAAACTCAGCGGCTCTATCCTTTGCAAAGATTAAATGATTATGTGAATCAACAAATCCTGGAATTACCGCTTTACCACCTGCATCAATTGTTTTTTCTGCAGTTGGTGCGCTCTCATTAGCACCAACCCAAGTGACCTTGCCATTTTCAATTAGAAGCGCTGCATTCTCAATTAAACCTAACTCAGTTTTACCTAAAGATGGATCATTGGTTACTAGCAGGCCAATATTTTTAATTAAGCTCTGTGACATTTACTTTTTAAAGTTTTATTCAGTATCTAACATTGGGATATGAACATGTTTTTCACGTGCTGTCTTATCTGCAATCTCATAACCTGAATCAACATGTCTAATCACTCCCATACCTGGATCATTTGTTAATACTCGGGCAAGCTTTTGCGCCGCAAGGGGTGTGCCATCGGCAACAGATACTTGGCCAGCATGGATTGATCTACCCATTCCAACACCGCCACCATGGTGAATTGATACCCAAGATGCGCCAGATGCAATATTGATCATTGCATTAAGTAATGGCCAATCTGCAATTGCATCAGAGCCATCTAACATCGCCTCTGTCTCTCGGTAAGGGGAAGCAACAGAGCCACAATCTAAATGATCTCTACCAATAACAATTGGTGCTTTAACCTCACCCTTTGCAACTAAATCATTAAAGGCAAGCCCTGCCTTATCTCGCTCACCATAACCAAGCCAACAAATTCGAGCTGGCAATCCTTGGAATGCAACCTTTTCTTGCGCCATTGTGATCCAGCGATGTAGCGCCTCATTTTCTGGAAATAAATCTAAAACAGCTTTATCGGTGCGATAAATATCTTTTGGATCCCCAGAGAGTGCCACCCATCTAAATGGTCCCTTACCTTCACAAAATAATGGCCGAATATATGCCGGCACAAAGCCAGGGAATGCAAAGGCGCGGTTAAAACCGCCCTGTCGTGCTTCATCTCTGATTGAGTTGCCGTAATCAAAAACCTCAGCGCCCTTATCCATAAAGCCAACCATTGCCTCAACATGTTTTGCCATCGCCTCTTTTGCTCGAAGGGAAAACTCCTCCGGCTTATCTTTAGCAAAGGATTCTGCTTGATCAAACTCAATACCGATTGGCACATAAGAAAGAGGATCATGGGCTGATGTTTGATCTGTGACAATATCAATTGGCACATCCATCTTTAATAGTTGTGGGAAAACTTGGGCAGCATTGCCAACTACGCCAACAGATAAAGGAGTTCCAGCATTTTTTGCCTTTAAACATCTTGCCACTGCATCATTTAGATTGTCGGCAATCTCATCTAAGTATCTAGTTTGAATACGCTTTTCTAATCTTGTCTTATCAATATCAACTACTAAACACACTCCGCCATTCATGGTTACTGCAAGGGGTTGGGCTCCACCCATTCCCCCACAACCACCAGTTAAGGTGAGTGTTCCTTGAAGTGTGCCATTAAATCTTTTGTTAGCAACAGCGGCAAAGGTTTCATATGTTCCTTGCAAGATTCCTTGGGTGCCAATGTAGATCCAAGATCCAGCTGTCATCTGCCCATACATCGTTAAACCTAATTGCTCTAGCCTTCTAAACTCAGGCCAATTTGCCCAATCACCAACTAAATTTGAGTTAGCAAGTAATACCCGAGGTGCCCACTCATTAGTTTGAAATACTCCAACTGGTTTACCAGATTGAACCAGCATCGTCTCATCATTTTTTAAATTGGTTAAGGTTTTAACAATTGCATCAAATGATTGCCAATTACGGGCTGCTTTTCCGGTGCCACCATAAACCACTAAATTCTCTGGGTGCTCTGCAACTGCTGGATCTAAATTGTTATGCAGCATGCGAAGTGCTGCCTCTTGACCCCAACCTTTAGCAGTTAACTTATTACCAGTTGCAGCGTGAAGAACCCGTGAGGTGTCGGTAAGCATGGTGAAAGATTACTCCCCTTTTACATTCCGCTGTCTAGTACATCATTAAGTATTGAATCTGCATGTGAGTTCTCCTCACGCGGAATCCACTGGTAGGAAACAAGTTTTGGGTTATGGGTAGCAAAGGCCTGCTTTACCAAAGTTTGCATATTTGGATGCTTAACCTTCCACCTTCCACTCATCTGCTCCACCACCAGCTTTGAATCCATCTTTACCAAAATTGTTGCCTCTGGATCAATCTCATTAACAGCTTTTAAGCCAGCAATTAATCCTTGATATTCGGCCACATTATTAGATGCCACTCCAATGGAAGCACCAATCTCTTTTACTACCTTGTCATTTTCATAGATAACAGATCCATATGCTGCAGGACCTGGATTTCCTCTGCTGCCGCCATCTGCGGTAACTACAAAGTGACGTGCCATTTATATTCTTACCAATATTCGCCGGCACTCTTCACACCTAAGTAATTCATCCTTTGCTAAGGATTTAATTCGATCCATCTCAACTGCATTAATTGCCAAATTACAACCATTACATTTATTGCCAACTAAAGCAGCTGCTCCTACCCCACCACCATTTCCTCTAATCTTTTCATACAGATCAAGTAATGGCTTTTCAATTTTGCCAGCAACTAAACTACGCGCTGTATTTTTATCTGCAATTAACTTGTTGATCTCATCAGTAGCACTTTGTAATCGGCCAGAGATCTCATCCTTTAAAGTTTGCAGGGATGCTAGATCAGTAGTCAATGTGTTACTACGAGCAGCAACTGCATCATTTCGAATCATGATCTCAAGCTCAATCTCCTCCAACGCCTCTTGGCGCTTTTTTAATGTCCCGATCTCATGTTGGAGTTGTTCTAACTCCTTAGGGGTGGCATTTCCTGAAGATAATCTTGCCTCATCTTTTTTAATACGATCAGTAACAGTTTCAACATCAACTTCACCACGGCGAAGCTCTAATGCAATCTGATCAGCCTCATTTTTAACTGTTGCTAATTCATCGGTGGCAGATGCAATTCGCTTATCAATATGAAGTAGTTGTTCAATCTCAGGCAGTGTTTTTAATTTGGTATTGGCCTGCATAATCTCATTATCAATTAATTGCAGCTCCAAAATTAGGCCTTGCTGCTCGGTAGATGCCTGCACAATGCACCCCCTGTTTTAATTGTTTAAATCTTTACCTTTTTAGTTGTAGTACTACGCTCAGTAGTTTACTCAATGCGGCTTTGAATGGCTAGCCCGCATCTTTTTATCTAAAGGATGCACCAAACTCTCTCACCCGATCTAACTCAAGGTGGTAATTACTTTTTTCTTTGAATTTCTCACTTGCAAGGGCTGCTGGCAGTTGGTTTATATCGGTAATGCAAACTCCACCGCCATAGAGTTTGTGAAAGGCGGTGATCTTTGGATCAAAGGAGATTGCAATGTAGGGGCGCTTAAATGCATAGGCGATGATCGCGCCATGTAATCGGGTTGTAACTACATAATCACAATCTTGATACATCTTTAATATCTTCTTTAGTGGTTCTTTCTTGGTTTCAATATTTTCAGTGAAGAAGTACTTATAGCCTGCTGACTCAATCATCTTTTTTATTTGCGGAGTATTTGAGGTTGGCTCTAAATCCACATGGGATGAGTGCAAGATCTTCTTCTCATATTTTTTCTTATCCTCGACCTTAAAAGTATTGGCGATATAAACCAAGGTTGGGCATGCAGTAATTGAGATCTTTGGATCTAATTGATAAAAATCTCTAGTTAACTCATCCCTAACATTGGCTAACTTTGCCTTTGCAAAAACAGATTGCACAACCGCCTTTGGCACACCCTTAACTGAATCATTATCTGGCAGACATACGCCAATGCCCCAGATAGTAATTGGCAGCTTGCAGTTTTTATCTAGATCTACCCAAAACTTTTCAAAGACTGAGTGCAATAACCCTGCGCCACCAACAATTACCTGAGTGTAGTTTTTATGAACAAACTCCCAATCAACTGGGCTCTTATGAATATTCCAAACATCTAACTCTTGATCTAGCATCTGGTGAATGCCTAGTACTGGGGTGTAATTACCGATATTGCGATTGGCGGAGTAAAACTGCAGGATACTACTCTTAACAACCCGGTCACCCTTGGAGATGTCATTTAACTGGGTTAAATTACTGCGCTCAAACCCAAGATTTAATTTTATTAGGCGCCTAGATAATTTTTTCAAAGTCAGCATTAGGATTTAATACTAGCGTTCAGAGTTGAAGATTGAGAGGTTGAGATAAATGATGTCGAAGCGAATAGGTGCAATTACTTTAATTCTCACACTTCTTTCCCTAGTTATTCCATCTCAAGTTAATGCTGCGGTCAAAGTTGGCGGCAATTGCGCGAAAGTTGGCTTAACTGCAAAGGCTGCTGGAAAAAACTTAACCTGCACAAAAAGCAATGGAAAACTACAATGGAAGATAGTTTCTGCCGCAACCACATTTCAATTCTCAAG
>JBEAVA010000015.1:0-8519 GCA_041161165.1 Actinomycetota bacterium | reverse complement strand
GTCATACGATTTAGACGCTCTCGAACCTGTGGTTCTAAATTCATATCACTTTCAAAAAGTAAGCGGAATGCTTCGCCCTCAGAATCAATAAATCCAAAGTAAGCCTCAACTGTGGCAGCTACCCTTGATGAGTTTTCACGGTTTGATGCAATTGCTTTTTGGATTGCAAATACGAGTGAATCGATATGTAAATCTAGTACCGCAAGATATAACTCTAATTTTGAAGGAAAATGTTGATACAAAACTGGCTTGCTTACATTTGCTCGGTCGGCAATTTCATCCATTGCAGCAGAGTGGTATCCAGCTGCTGTAAAAACTTCTAGCGCTGCTACAAGTAGCTGAGCGCGACGTTCATCACGAGGTAATCGTGCTGACTTATCATCGACCATTCAGTAATTCTAATCTGTAAATTGATGGATTGTCAGTTTTTATAAGATTTATAGTTATATTGTGCGGGTGAATTCATCAAAAAGAATGTTATTAGTTCATGCCCATCCAGATGATGAGACCATCAACAATGGTGTAACGATGGCTAAATATGCAGCATCTGGTGTGAATGTCACTTTAGTTACCTGCACAAGAGGTGAAGAGGGTGAAGTTCTAGTTGAGAAACTGGCTAATTTAGCAAGTAGTAAAGATGACAAATTAGGTGAGCATCGTGAAATTGAATTGAAAAATGCTATGGACGAATTGGGAATTTCTGATTTTAGATTCCTAGGTGCGCCAAGTAAGAAGTGGCGAGACAGCGGGATGATGGGCACGCCTCAAAATGAACGCAAGGATGTCTTTTGGCAATCAAATCTAGAAGAAGCAGCAAATGAATTAGTGAAAATTATTTTGGAAATAAAGCCACAGGTTTTAATTACTTATGATGAATTTGGAGGCTACGGACATCCAGATCATATAAAAGCTAATCAAGTTGCAATGCGAGCTGCCGAAATTTCTGCCATACAAGGCTGGGAGATTGAAAAGATTTATTGGAACACTATGCCTAAGTCAGTAATTCAAATGGGAATAGACAAAATGAAAGAGGTTGGCTCAGACTTCTTTGGCGCAGAGAGTGCAGAGGATTTACCCTTTGCAAAGCCTGATGAATTAGTAACTTCAGTAGTAAAAGCCCCTGAGTATGTTCCGCAAAAATTAGCTGCAATGAAGGCCCATGCCACCCAGATCTCAGTAGATGGTCCATTTTTTGCACTCTCAAATAACCTAGGGCTTTCAGTGTGGGGAGACGAGTACTACACCTTAGTAAAGGGTCAGGCGGCTTCACCATTGGATGAAAATGGGCGAGAGCTAGATTTATTTGCTGGAATTGAATAATGAATTTTCTTAAAGCTTTATTTTTTGGCTCACTTATTGGTTTTTGTGGCGTATTACTCCACAACTTCACTCCACCATTTGGATTCCTAACATCTTTGATTTTAACTTTCCTAGGCATAAAAGTTGTCAGACAAAGATTTTTTTATTTGCGATACCAAATTTATGCATCGGCAGCTTGGTTAGCGGTAGTCGTTAGAGCGGGAACGCCAGGAAATGGTGATGAAATCTTGGTTTATGGAAATACTTATGGAAACCTTTTTCTTCTAGGTGGATTTATTTCAATTGTTATAGCCTTAATTACTACACGTTCAAAAAGTTTTTAAATAAGCCAATCCCAGCTTTGTCCTTCTTTATTGTCCCTTACTCCAACACCTAACTTCGCAAGCTCATCGCGCAAGCGATCACTCTCAGCAAAATCACCCAAACTTCTTGCAAGTGCCCGCTTCTCGAGTAAATCTTTCCCTAGTTGATCTAAAACCTTTTGTGTACTTTGCATTAATAGATTTAATCCAAAAAGATTATCCAAGCTTGAGAAAACTTTGAATTTAGTTGAATCCTTAAGCTCTTCAGATTTTTCAATACTTCGCAATTTTTGCAAGGCACGTGGCGTATCAAGATCTTGCCTGAAGTCTGCAATAACTTCAGCGATGAGCTCATTGGCATTTACTTGATCAACTGATGTATCCTTTTGCCAAACTTGAATTTTCTCTCGCCATCTTTGAATTAGTAAATGTGCCGCCTTTAAACTATCCCAACTCAAATCCATCTGACTGCGATATCTATTCTCTAAAAAGCATAATCGAAGTGCCAGTGGATCAATATGTTTAGAAATCAAATCAGATACCAACACAACATTGCCAGTACTTTTTGCCATTTTTCTGCCCTCAAATAGCAAGTGTTCACCATGCACCCAGAGTGCAACTGATTCTTTGCCTATTGCAGAATTTGATTGAGCCCGTTCATCTTCATGGTGCGGAAATCTTAAATCGATCCCACCAAGGTGTAGATCTACATACTCATCTAAATAATGCAATGACATTGCAGAGCATTCAACATGCCAACCGGGAAATCCTGGACCCCAAGGTGAATCCCAAATCATTTCCTTACGTTCACCAGCTGCTTTCCATAGCGCCCAATCTGCATGAAATCTTTTGGCACCATCTTCGGTGTATTCAAAACGATGGCCTGGCTTAAGTGAATCTAATCTGTTGCCACTGATAGCACCATAAGTATCAAATGATTGCGCTGCAAAGTAAACACAATTATCACTACCAACATAGGCATGATTTTTTGAGATTAATAATGTAATTAACTTCTGCATTAAATCAATACACTCACTTGCCTTTGGATATTTATCGGCAGGAGTTATATTCAAATGTGCTAAATCTTTATGAAATCGATCCTCATAAATTCTAGCTATCTCAAATGGATCCTTAGATTCAGCCTTTGCCTGAGCTAGGATTTTATCTTCAACAAAATCTTCAGACATATGTCCAACATCGGTGATGTTTTGTATGAATTCAACTTTGTGTCCAAGTTGCTTGGCTAACCTGGTGATTAAATCGCCCAAAAGAAATGTGCGCATATTGCCAACATGGGCATCTCGATAAACTGTTGGGCCACAACTATAAATTCTTAATCTTTTTCCATCACTACTTGTCAGTGATTGCAACTGCCTACTTTTCGTGTCAAAAAGCAAAATCTGTTGATTGCTCATTTACTCGGCACAACCTTCCAGAGTGCAATCTTTGCTGGATCGAAGGTAACGACGGTGCCATCCTTTTTTCGAACTGTGTTCTCACTCTCTAAAACACCGAGAATATCCCGATAACCACCAGCAGGATCATGCAGACGAATACTGACTCGCTGACCTATCTGTGCCGCAGATGGCTGCACTTGACCCCCTCGATTAAACTCAGTCCACGAAAGACCAATAGTTAATGGCAGTATTGTCTACCTATTCGGCGGATATAACTGTAAGGAGAAGCGTGACCTACATAATTGCTCAACCATGTGTTGATGTTAAAGATAAATCTTGCATTGAAGAGTGCCCTGTTGATTGCATCTATGAGGGTGATCGAATGCTTTATATCCAACCTGATGAGTGTGTTGATTGTGGAGCATGTGAACCAGTCTGCCCAGTGGAAGCTATTTACTATGAGGATGATGTTCCTTCGCAATGGAAGGAATACAGCGAGGTTAATACTAAATTTTTTGTTGAGATTGGATCCCCTGGCGGTGCTGCAAAGTTAGGTCCGATTGGAAAAGATCACCAAATAGTCGCAGCTCTTCCACCACAAGAAAAGTAGGCCGCACCTGAAACTGCCAGATTTCCCCTGGGATCTTTTGGCGCCCTATGGGGAGAAAGCAAAAAAATACATAGGCGGCTTTATTGATCTTTCCCAAGGAACTCCCGTTGATCCAACACCCAAATTTATTCAAGATTCCTTAACTGCAGCAAGTAATTCACCAAGTTATCCAGTTGTTGCTGGTACCAAAGAGTTACAAGATGCAATTCGAACCTGGTCGATCAAACATTTAGGTGTAACTGGTGAGTTTGATGTTTTGCCCTCAATTGGTTCAAAGGAATTTATTGCCTTACTTCCAACTTTCTTACAAAGTAAAAAAGTTTTGTATCCAAAGGTGGCATACCCAACCTATTTAGTCAGTGCAATGATGGCTTCAGCCCATGCAATTCCAGTTGAGATTGATGCCAGTACTTGGCCAGCGGCAGATTTAGCTTGGCTTAACTCACCTTCTAACCCAACCGGTCAGGTACAAAGTGATGATCAGTTAAGGGCTTGTATTAATTGGGTACGTAAAAATAATTCAATTATTGCAAGTGATGAATGTTATTTAAGTTTTGCTGATAATGCTAAATCAATTTTAGCCTTAGCAAATGGAGATAACACCGGCTTGCTTGCCGTACTTTCACTTTCAAAAAGATCTAACTTGGCTGGTTATCGCGCTGGCTTTGTAGTTGGGGACAGCAAGTTAATTGATCAGATCAGGCAGGTAAGAAAGCATGCAGGTTTGATGGTGCCGCTGCCAGTACAGCAAGCAATGATCACGGCATTATCGGATGAGGTTCATGTAACAGAGCAGGCAGCTCGCTACCGCGCTCGCCGAGAAACTTTAAAATCAGCATTGCTTAGCCAAGGTTTTAGAATTGAACATAGCGAGGCTGGTTTATATATCTGGTGCACTAAAGGTGAAGATGGGTATAAAACCGTTGATTACTTTGCTCAGCTTGGAATTTTAGTAACCCCTGGTGCTTTTTATGGCAGTGATAATTTTGTGCGAATTGCATTAACTGCAACTGATGAAAATATTGATAAAGCAGCTGCTCGGATTAAATCATGAGTACTAGCGCAATTTTATTAGTGGGCGGAATGGGGACACGACTACACCCGCTTACCTTAAAAACACCAAAACCGATGTTGCAGGTAGCGGGTGTGCCATTTACCGAACATCAAATTAGAAAAGCTGCAGATGCTGGTATTACTGAGATTATTTTAGCCACCTCCTATAAATCGGAGCTTTTTGAGCCCTACTTTGGTGATGGCAAAAGATTTGGTATCAAAATTAAATATGCAGTTGAAAAGAGTGCACTTGGTACTGGCGGAGGCATAAGAAATGCTGCAAATTTATTAGCAGATTGTGATCAGGTTGTTATCTTCAATGGTGATGTATTAAGTGGCCATGATTTGGCTGCACAATTAGCGTTTCACAAGAAAAACCAAGCTGATATTACTTTGTACTTAACACAGGTAGAAGATGCCAGAGCTTATGGCTGTGTTGAACTGTTAGAAAATAAGCAGATCAAATCATTCCTTGAAAAGATGGAAAATCCTATTAGCAATCTAATTAATGCCGGCTGTTATATTTTTAATAGGCAGATAATTGATCAAATTCCGCAAAATAAAGTGGTAAGTGTGGAGCGAGATACATTCCCAAATCTTCTAGCTAATAATGCAAAGGTATTTGGTTACCTAGATAACTCATATTGGTTAGATATTGGCACTCCTGCTGCCCTAGTTAAGGCATCTGCAGATTTGATTACCGGAGCGATCACATCCTCTGCCACGCCAAATCACACCGGTGATAATTTAATTTCACCCTCAGCGCAGATTGGCAGTGGTTGTGTGATAAATAATGGCTCAGTAATTGAATCTGAAGTTGTAGTTGAGAGTAATTGCCAAATTACTGGTTCAATTATTGGTAGTGGGGCGAAAATTGGTGGTAATTGCAAAATAATTGACTCAATAATCGCACCAGGGGCCCAGATTGAGGCTGGAATGGTGGTTTTGACCAATTATTTGGGCTTTTAATTTTGCCCAATTTGCACAATCTCAACTTGACTTAATCGAGTTACAAGCGTGTAATTCTCCTATTAGTGGGCACACCCTGGCCCTTAGGTACTCCAGCTAAATTGGATGAGCAAATAGGAGAGATATGTCAGATCAGCGTGCAGAGCTTGCAGCCCTTGTAGTTTCTTCAGAACAACTTTCTTGGCAGGAGCGCGCATTGTGCGCTCAGACCGATCCAGAAGCATTCTTTCCTGAGAAGGGTGGCTCAACCCGTGAGGCAAAGCGTGTCTGCCTTTCCTGTGAGGTTCGTTCGGAGTGTTTGGAGTACGCCCTAGCTCATGATGAGCGGTTTGGAATTTGGGGTGGATTATCTGAACGTGAGCGTCGTCGCTTAAAGCGCCGTAGCGCATAAAATTACGGGTGGCTGAAAAGCAAAGCACCGGGACGCAAGTCCAACTTAAAGATCAATTTGTAACAGCAATAGTTGTTACCCATGATGGTGTCACCTGGTTAAGTGAGGTTGTCGCCTCCCTATCTTCGCAAAAACATAAAGTTGATCAAATTATTGCTGTCGATAATGGTTCTATTGATGGCTCAGTTAAGTTATTAACCAACGCAGGCATTGAAGTAATAAAAAAATCTAGAAGAAATGGTTTTGGGGCAGCGGTTGCAGCTGCGGTGGCAAAACTTCCTCCGGCAGATAATGAAAGTAATCAACAAGAGTGGTTATGGATTTTGCATGATGATTGCGCACCAGATCGCTATGCCTTAGCAAAATTGCTAGAGGCGGTAGTTGCTCGGCCACAAGTTGGTATCGCCGGTCCAAAAATTCTTGGCTGGTATGACCGCAAACATATTTTAGAAGCTGGAATCAGCATTACTGAAAATGGCACTCGCTGGACAGCCCTTGAAGATAGAGAACATGATCAAGGTCAACATGATGAAATTAAAGATGTGTTGGCGGTAAGTACCGCTGGCATGTTGATTAAGAGATCTCTTTTTGAAGAGTTAGGTGGATTTGATCCCAGCCTTGAGTTGTTTCGAGATGATATTGATCTAGGTTGGCGAGCACGTATTGCAGGTCACTCAGTGGTTTGTGTCGGCGAGGCAATTCTCTACCACGCTGAGGCAGCATCATCTGAACGCAGATCTGTCGATGTTAGAGATGCAATCTTGCATAGACCATTGCTTCTAGATAGACGAAATGCAGCTTTTGTTTTACTTGCAAACTCAAGTTGGTGGATCCTACCTTGGGTTGCTATTCAACTTCTCTTCACTTCAATTGGTCGATCAATCATCTACTTGCTTGCAAAGTTGCCAGGATATGCAGCAGATGAGATTGCCGCAGTTGGACTTTTAATTTTTAAACCGGCTGATTTAATTAAATCCAGACGTTATCGAAAATCAAGCAAGGTATTAACTGCAAGAGTTATCACTCCATTTATTCCAAGTCGAGGCGTTCAAATACGTTCAATCGTAGAGAGAATTTCATCCTCATTAGTAAATGCCTTTAAGCCAAACCGAGCTGATGGTGAAATAACTAGAGCGAAGAATTATTCAGATATTGGTGTAATTGATGAAAGCTTTGATGAGATCGAATATGCACCAAGCAAGAGTTTTAGTAAAATTCGCTCTTTAGTAAAGCAACCGTTGTTATTGGGAATATTGTTAACATTGTTTATTTCATTTCTTTACTCTCGTAATCGGTTTGGATCTTTATCGGGAGGCGCATTAGCAGTTGCCCCAGCTAGCGCATTTGAGTTAATTACCTCTTACGTAAACTCATGGCACCTTGTGGGGCTAGGCAGCAGCGCAGCTGCGCCAGCCTGGATTCCCATTATTGGTATTGCATCATTTGTAACTGCAGCTAATCCACAAAGCTTTATTGCAGCCCTATTCTTTTTAACTCCAACTTTACTGTTTATACTTAGCTATCGAACAGCAAGGCGGTACTCACTTACAAAGTACTCAAGTTTTTTTGTCGCCTTTATTTATGCATTTTCTCCGGCAACTCTTACGGCAATAAATCAAGGCCGCATTGGCACAATTGTGATCGCACTATTGCTACCGGGGCTATTTACATTACTTGAGAAAAATAAAGGTCTAGAGAATTTAACTTGGCGAAAGATATTTTCAATTACTTTAGTAGCGGCTGTGGCGGGGGCATTTTCTCTGCTATTTCTACTTACTTGGACCCTGTTCCACATATCGGTATTTATCTATACCTATTTCACCTCATCAAAATGGCGCACCAGAAATTGGCAACAAACCCTCAAAAACCTTGACGCTGATGAGTTTAAAAAGCGTGCTGCTTTAATCTTTACGCCAATTTTAATAAATGTTCCAATCTCAATAAATTTATTGTTAAACCCAATTTCAGCACTTCGTGAGCCAGGGCTTTCAATTGAGTCAGCCAACCCACTTTCAATTCTTTTCTTTAATCCAGGTGGACCAAGCTCACCCGCTCTATTTATTTTGGCACCATTTGTTCTTTACTTATTAATTGGACTTATATCAAAAGATCAAAGATTATGCGCAACTGGTGCCTTATTTGCAATCGTATTTGCAGCAACTCTTAGCTCTTACTACATCGAAGGAAATAGCAGTAGCGCGCAGCGGATATACAGCGGACCATTAATAGTTTTTGCTCAACTCATGTCTTTGCTATCAGTATTTGCTATCGCCGAGCGAATTCTGCCGCAACTTAAACAAAGCAATTTTGGTTTTAGGCATATCGCTTCAGTTTTAACCTCAGTTGTCACAGTTGTTTCGATGCTTTCAATATCAATTTGGAGTGCCACTCTTGGCGCTGATTCTTTGGTTCGATCAAATCAAGAGCAAGTTATACCTGCCTTTATTACTGATCTTGCCAGCACAAGTGAGCGTCCT
>JBEAVA010000068.1:0-4558 GCA_041161165.1 Actinomycetota bacterium | reverse complement strand
CCAGAGGTTGGTCGCCAACCCACTAAAAAGCCAGTCAAACCCATAACTGCAAGGACAACAATATTTAAAACACCATCTCCTAAAGTTCTACCAAAGACCACCGCAGATCTTGAAATTGGTAAGGATCTAAAACGATCAATCAAACCTTTTTGCATATCAGCTGATAAACCAACTGCAGTGGCAGCTAGGGTGAAGGCAACAGTTTGCACAAATATTCCAGGCATTAAAAGTTGCACATATCCACCAGGTTGGCCAGTATCAATTGATCCACCAAATACATACCTAAATAAAAGCACAAACATTACGGGCTGAATTGTTGAAAAGATTAAAACCTCAGGGACTCGAGATAATTGCAATAGTTGTCGCTTTGTAATGATTAAAGCATCCGAGATTGCATTCATCATTTCTTGCCCTTCTTACGTCCGGTTGCTATTTCTAAATTTTCATCACTTTTTTCCTCAGCCACATGGCCAGTTAAGGATAGGAAAACATCATCAAGAGATGGGCGCTTTAAGCCAATATCTAATGGGTGAATACCTTTTTCATCTAACAACTTAGCTGCTTCAATTAAAGCTTTGCTACCAGTTGTAACTGGTGCTGAAATTTGGCGCAAGCCCTCATCAACATTTACTGCGCTGCCACTTACCTTTGCCACAATATCTTTGGTTGCTTGCACATTTTCATTCTCAACCACAATCTCAAGCCGCTCACCACCAACTTGTTTCTTTAGTGAATCAGAGGTACCACGGGCAATAACTTTTCCATGATCAATTACTGCAATTTCATCTGCTAAATGATCAGCCTCTTCTAAGTACTGAGTGGTTAAAAGCAATGTAACTCCACCCTTAACTAATTCATCAATTACTCCCCACATATCCTGACGTCCCCTTGGGTCTAATCCAGTAGTTGGCTCATCTAGGAATAAAACCTTTGGCCGAATAATTAATGAGGCAGCTAAATCGAGTCTGCGGCGCATACCGCCAGAGTAAGTTCTAATTGGACGTTTTGCTGCATCAGAGAGTGAGAACTGTTCTAGTAATTCAATTGCACGTACTTTAGTTTCCTTTGCCGATAAATGATAAAGCCGGCCAAACATAATTAAGTTATCCCAGCCAGTTAAGGTTTCATCAACAGCTGCATATTGACCAGATAAACCAATTATTTTTCGAACCTCATCTGGATGCTTTAAAACATCAATTCCACCAACAGTTGCGCTTCCTGAATCTGGTGCGAGTAAGGTTGCTAAAATTCTTACCGTAGTTGTTTTACCAGCACCATTTGGTCCAAGCACACCAAGTACGGTTCCTTCTTCAACATCAAGATTTAAACCATCTAATGCTCGAACTGAGCCCTTGTTATAGCTCTTAACAAGATCTTCGGCTATTACTGCTTTCATGTGTTAGATCTTAACAAAGAATCAGAGTAAACTATTCCCCTTAGACAATTTGAAGATAAATAATGCTTAATCCGACAACTTAAGGTGGATATATAAAGATGGCTATGGCAAAAAATAACTCAAAATCTGATAAATCAAATACTCCCAAGGATGGCCCACTTAGCCATAAAGAAATTTTAATTGTTTTAAGCGGATTAATGACGGGCATGTTGCTGGCAGCATTAGATCAAACAATTGTTTCAACAGCTTTAAAAAATATTGTTGAAGACTTCAACGGGCTAAATCACTACACCTGGGTGGTTACTGCTTACCTTTTGACTTCAACCGCATCAACACCGCTTTATGGAAAAATTTCAGATCTTTATGGCCGCCGGCCAGTATTTCAGTTTGCAATTATTACTTTTCTAATTGGATCATTTTTAGCTGGGGCATCACAAAACATGACCCAATTAATATTTACTCGTGCTTTGCAAGGTTTAGGTGCTGGCGGCTTAATGGCCTTAACTTTCGTAATTATTGGTGACATCGTCTCGCCACGAGAGCGGGGTAAGTATCAAGGTTACTTCGGTGCAGTTTGGGGTCTCTCCTCGGTTGCGGGCCCATTACTGGGTGGATTCTTTTCCGACCACGCCACAATTTTAGGTATTACTGGTTGGCGCTGGATTTTCTACATAAACCTGCCATTTGGAATTCTGGCATTAATTATCACCTCAGCTGTATTACATATTCCAAAGGTGAAGCGTGAACACAAGATTGATTACCTTGGTGCATTGCTATTGGTTTTAGCGGTTAGCTCAGTTCTACTTGCAGTTTCAGTTTATGGCCCAGAGGAAGGTTGGACTGATTCAAGAACACTAATGGTGATTTCTACTGGATTAATACTTACCTTGGCATTTTTGTGGCAAGAAAAAAGGGCAGTAGAGCCAATTTTGCCTCTTAGATTATTTAAGAATCACACATTCTCTTTGACCTCAGCACTTGGCTTCATAATTGGAGCAGGAATGTTTGGCGCAATTGTTATGTTGCCACTATACCTACAAGTTGTTAAGGGAAATTCAGCAACTGAGGCGGGATTAAAGTTAATTCCACTTATGATCGGCATAGTCTCAATGTCTATATTTAGCGGTAAAAAGATCTCAACTACCGGTAAATACAAGATCTTCCCAATTGTAGGAACTGCGATTATGACTATTGGCTTAATTCTTATGTCCACTTTGAACGAAGATACTTCATTTGCTGTTCTATCTATTTATGCAGTCTTAGTTGGAGCTGGCCTTGGTTTATCAATGCAAACAATTGTGATCGCTCTACAAAATGCTGTTGATTTTCAAGACATGGGAATTGCCACCTCATCCAATACCTTCTTTAGATCGCTAGGTGGTGCCTTTGGAACGGCAATATTTGGAACTATTTTAAGTAATCGTATTGCTTATTATTTGCAAGATAACTTTGCAAAATTGCAAAGCAGTGATCCAGCGGCATTATCTGACTTTGATTCTTCCAAGTTAGATTTGATCACTACCAATACCTCAATTATCACTACCCTGCCTCCGGTAATTAGGGACACTGTTTTGCATAGCTTTGCTCAAACTTTTCAGGTGGTCTTTTTGGCAGCAGCCCCAGTTACCTTCCTGGGATTTGCACTTGCATTCTTCTTGAAAGAAAAGCCATTACAAAGTAGTTCAGCCCACCACGCAGCAAAGGCCGAAGCAGCAGGTGAGGCGGTAGGTTAAATAAAAATTAAAAAACTGAGCAGAAACCCTTTCGCGCAACTGCCGCGAGAGGTTTCAATCCTTTCGGCAGTTTCATTCTTTGTCGCCGTTGGATTTGGATTAATAATTCCAGCAATTCCAATCTTTGCTGCATCGTTCGGAGTTAATAAAACTGCAATTGGTTTAATCATCTCAAGCTTTGCAATTATGCGTTTTTCCTCTGGTTTAATCTCAGGCAAATTGGTCGATCGATTTGGTGAGCGAGCAGTACTTGGCTTTGGTCTGTTTATGGTTTCATTTTTCACTCTACTGACTGCGCTCTCGCAAAACTATGGCCAACTACTTACCTTCAGATCACTAGGTGGTCTTGGCTCTTCAATGTTTTCAGTTTCAGCTGGTTCCTTACTTATGCGCTCTGTGAGTGATGATGTTAGAGCTCGCGCTCAATCACTATATAACGGCGGATTTTTACTAGGCGGCATTACTGGACCTGCCTTTGGTGGAGTACTTTCTGCTATTTCACTTCGTGCGCCATTTTTTGTTTACTCAACCACTTTGGCAATTGCTGGAACTATTGCTTTAGTTTTTTTAAGTGAGAAGCGATTGGGTAAAAAAGTTGATGCGCCAACAAGTCAGATTGGGCAAACAACTTTAAGTCAAGCATTTAAATTACGACCATACCAGGTTGCATTAATGCTTGCCTTTATAAATAACTGGATATTGTTTGGATTAAGGTCTTCTATCTTGCCTTTATTTGTTACTGAAAAATTAAATTCCACAGCAGCAATTGCAGGTCTTGGTTTAACCATTGGGGCACTTGTGCAGGGCGTTTTTATGTTGCGTGCCGGCAAATACTCTGACAGCAAAGGAAGAAAGGCTGCATTTTTATTTGGAAGTGCATTTGTCTTGTTTGGAATATTAATGCTGGCATTTACCACCAATACTGCGCTTTATTTCATTTCAATGGCGCTATTTGGATTAGGTGGGGCATATGTTGGAACTGCGCCAGGCAGTGTTGTTGGTGACATTATTAAAGGCCGTGGTGGCCAAGTGATTGCAGCATGGCAGATGGCCGGAGATGCTGGCATGATTTTTGGTCCAGTAATAGTTGGTTTATTAACCGATATTTTTAGTTACCAGGTCGCCTTCTTAGTATCTGCAGGGATATGGATAATTGCAATGTTGCTGGCAACTATTTTGCCTGAGACTAGGTTGTCACATTTAGAAAATGATTTAATTCCAGACAAAAATAAACAGGAGCTGTGATCTCTCACAGCCCCTGTTGGGTAATTATTTTTTCTTAGCGGTCGTTGCGAAGAATTGATATCAAACGCAGAACCTCAAGGTATAGCCACACTACGGTGACCATTAAGCCAAAAGATGCTCGCCATGATTCTTTCTCAGGCACTCCAGCTGCAACACCCTTTTCAATTTGATCAAAATCTAGAAC
>JBEAVA010000067.1:0-7589 GCA_041161165.1 Actinomycetota bacterium | reverse complement strand
GCCATTTGCAGATTTAAAGCCACATATTGATGGTGCTTATAAAAGTTTGAGTGAAAAAATCACCATCCCAGGTTTTCGTAAAGGAAAAGTCCCTTCGGCGATGATTGACCAGCGGGTGGGTAGAGGCGCAGTTCTTGATGAGGCTATCAATGCAGCTATTCCAAGCTTTTACTCTCAAGCAGCTAAAGATAATGATGTGTTAGTAATTGGTCGGCCAACTGTTGAGATTACTGAGCTAAAAGATAATGAGAAGCTCTCCTTCACAATTGAGGTTGATATCAGGCCAGATATTGCTCTTCCTAACTTTTCTGAGATCAAACTTGAAGTTGATGATGTCAAGGTAACTGATGCTGATATTGATGAGCAGGTGCAGGCCCTTCGCACTCGATTTGGCACATTAACTACTGTTGAAAAGGTAGTTGCAAGTGGAGATTTTGTGACCATTGATTTAGTTGCAACTAAAGATGGCCAACCGTTAGATGGTGGCACAGCAAATGATCTCTCTTATGAGGTTGGCTCTGCTTCGATGATTGATGGTTTGGATGAGGCGTTAATTGGACTTTCAACTGGGGGCGAGAAGAGTTTTGAAACTGCATTAGTTGGGATGACAGAGGGTGAAAAGGGAAATGTGAAGGTGAGTGTGAAAGCGGTGAAGGAGCGAGAGTTACCACCTGTTGATGATGCCTTTGCAAAACTAGCATCTGAGTTTGAAACTCTTGCTGAATTAAAAGCAGATTTAACAACTAGATTAACTAGATTAAAAGAGATGGAACAGGGCGCGCAAGCTAGAGATCTATTAGTTGAGAAGTTGATTTCATCAGTTGATATTCCACTTCCTGCTGAGATTATTGAGGCAGAGGTCAATGATCACCTAGAAAAAGAGGGCAGATTAGAAGATGACAAACATCGCGCTGAGGTTAATGAAGAGGTAAAGAGCACAATTACTAGAGAGTTTTTACTTGATTCAATTGTGAAGGCAGAGTCAGTTGCAGTAAATGAATCTGAATTAACTGAGTATTTAGTGCGGGCTGCATCACGTTATGGCATGACCCCAGATCAATTTATTAAAGAGGTTTCACAAGCAGGTCAGGTAACAACTATGGTGGCTGAGGTTGCGCGGGCAAAAGCATTGGCTCAAGTACTAGGCCGGGTTAAGGTTGTTGATAAATCTGGCAAAAAGGTTGATCTTGAGGCGCTCGCCCCAAAGAGTGAACCTGAGAAAAAGAGCGAATAATCGCTTACGGCGAACAAAGATCACGCCTAATCGGGGAAGCATTTTTGCTAAAAGATTGTTAAGGTCATGACAGTATTTTTTCAAGGAAAATCAAACGAGGAGATAAAAGTGGAGCTAAGTACTACCCCACGAAATGCAACTAGTGGTGCTGGTGGACTTGATGATCAGGTTTATCAACGATTACTAAAAGAGCGAATTATTTTCCTTGGTTCAGTTGTGGAAGATTCAATGGCAAATGCAATTTGCGCACAGATGTTGCTGCTAGCTGCTGAAGATCCAGAGAAAGATATTTATCTTTACATTAACTCACCCGGTGGATCGATCTCAGCAGGTATGGCAATTTATGACACGATGCAATACATCAAAAATGATGTGGCAACAGTTGCAATGGGACTTGCCGCCTCTATGGGTCAATTCTTACTTTGCGCTGGAACTGCTGGCAAAAGGTACGCGCTTCCTCATGCTCGCATCATGATGCACCAACCATCTGGTGGTATCGGCGGAACTGCATCTGATATTAAAATTCAAGCAGAGCAGATGAGTTTTACTA
Source organism: Actinomycetota bacterium (assembly GCA_041161165.1). Lineage (GTDB taxonomy): Bacteria > Actinomycetota > Actinomycetes > Nanopelagicales > Nanopelagicaceae > Nanopelagicus. The sequence goes on along the minus strand of JBEAVA010000067.1, from coordinate 5,805 downwards.
AGAAAAGTATGGCGGAGTTAATCTCCTTCCACACCGGCCAGAAGGCTGAAACTATTACTGAAGATTCAGATCGTGATCGTTGGTTCACCGCAGCAGAGGCTAAAGAGTATGGATTTGTTGATCATGTAGTTAAATCAGCTGGACAGGTATCTGGAAGCGGGGGCACATCACGATGAAGCCAGATAGAAGTAAGGTAAATGAGATTACATCTCGTTACATCCTGCCAACTATTGAAGAGCGCACCAGTTATGGCTACAAGCGCCTTGATCCATATACCAAATTGTTTGAAGAGCGAATTATTTTCTTAGGTCAGGCAATTGATGACACTGTTGCAAATGATGTAATGGCGCAATTACTAACTCTGGAATCAATGGATCCAGACCGTGACATCATGATGTATATCAACTCTCCAGGTGGATCATTTACGGCATTAACTGCAATTTATGACACGATGCAATTTGTTCGCCCAGATGTAATGACAATTTGTCTTGGTCAAGCTGCTTCTGCTGCTGCCGTACTACTTGCTGGTGGAGCTCCTGGGAAAAGATATGCATTAGAGCATGCTCGAATTTTGATTCACCAACCATATTCTGAAGGCGGCGGACAAGGTTCTGATATTGAGATTCAAGCAAAAGAGATTTTGCGGATGCGAACATTGCTTGAGGAGATGCTGGCTCGTCACTCAAAGAAGAGCCAAGGAGAGATTGCCAAAGATATTGAGCGAGATAAGATTTTGACCTCAGCTGAAGCGGTTGAGTACGGGTTAATTGATCAAGTTCTTGCAACTCGTAAGGCTAAAGCAAAAGCATAATTAGGAGGCAGTGATGTCTAAATTAAGTAATGCTGTTGAGGTTATTTTATTTAGAGCGCGCTGGTTATTGGTTCCACTCTATGTTGGCTTAGTTGCCGCCTTAGTACTTTTGATTTATCGCTTTGCTCTTGAGTTTGTTCATATGATTGAAAATGTTGGTGATGCTGATGCCCACAAATTCACACTAGATCTGCTGGCGTTGTTGGATTTAACCCTGCTAGCAAACTTAATTTTAATTGTGATCTTTGCTGGCTATGAGAACTTTGTCTCTCGAATTGATATTGCCCATGATTCAAAGGATCGACCACATTGGATGGGTACCATTGATTTTTCTGGTCTAAAGATTAAATTAATCGGATCCCTAGTTGCTATCTCAGTGATTGAGTTGTTAAAAGATTTCATTGAGTTAAGTGGCCAAGCCGAGGTTACTGAAGGAACTGTTTGGCGAATCATTATTCACATAACCTTTGTTATCTCAGGTGTCTTATTTGCACTAATGGATTGGATTGCAGATAAGCGCGAGTTTGAGGGCACTCACTAACTTCAATTCGTCTATAAGCGAACAGATTGTGCCGACTTTTTGCCGCAGCTAACCCAGGCTTCGTTCTACCCTTATCTCCTTCCCAACTGAACAGGAGTAGTAAAAGGTGACAACACGTATTGGCGAAAGTGGCGACCTACTCAAGTGTTCCTTTTGCGGCAAAACTCAAAAGCAGGTTAAGAAGTTAATTGCCGGTCCTGGCGTTTATATTTGTGATGAATGTATTGATTTATGTAATGAAATTATTATTGATGAGTTAAATGAAACCTCATCCTTAGGACTTGCTGAATTACCAAAGCCACAAGAGATCTTTGAATTCCTAGATCAGTATGTAATTGGGCAGGATAAAGCCAAGAAATCTTTATCAGTTGCAGTTTATAACCACTACAAGCGTGTGCAATCTGGCGATTCAAAGCGTGAGGATGCTATTGAATTATCAAAGAGTAATATTTTAATTTTGGGACCAACTGGCTGCGGAAAGACTTTATTAGCTCAAACACTTGCTCGAATGTTAAATGTGCCATTTGCAATTGCAGATGCGACCGCACTAACTGAGGCTGGTTATGTTGGCGAAGATGTGGAAAACATCTTGCTAAAACTTATTCAAGCTGCTGATTTTGATGTTAAAAAGGCAGAGACTGGAATTATTTATATTGATGAGATTGATAAGGTGGCTAGAAAAGCTGAAAACCCATCAATTACTAGAGATGTCTCCGGTGAAGGTGTTCAACAAGCACTGCTTAAAATATTAGAGGGCACTACCGCCTCTGTTCCACCACAAGGTGGACGCAAGCATCCACATCAGGAGTTCCTGCAAATTGATACGACCAATATTTTATTTATTGTTGGTGGAGCCTTTGCTGGCCTTGAGAAAATTATAGAAAGCCGCAAAGGAAAAGCTGGTGTTGGATTTAATGCCAAATTACAAACCATTGATGATGTGATCCAGACAGATATTTTCGGTGATGTTATGCCAGAGGATTTGCTTAAGTTTGGCATGATCCCTGAGTTCATTGGCCGTCTGCCAATTATGACTAGTGTTGAAAATCTAGATCAAAAAGCATTAATGCAGATATTAACTGAGCCAAAAAATGCTTTGGTTAAGCAGTATCAAAAGCTATTTGATTTAGATGAGGTGGAGTTGGAATTTAGTAATGAGGCGCTAGAGGTTGTAGCAGATCTTGCAATTAAGCGCGGCACTGGTGCGCGTGGACTTCGCGCCATCATGGAGGAGACTTTGCTAGGCGTGATGTATGAAGTGCCAAGTCAAAAAGAGATTGGCAAGGTAATAATTACCCCAGCAGTTGTTAGGAAAGATGTGCCACGTCCTGCTGGTGGACCAAAGCGGGCGGTTAAGGGTGAAAAAGGCTCTGAGGAAAAAAGCGCATAAGATTCAACCCTTATGAGTGGTGATAACAAGAAAGAGTTAGCTGCCACATTTTCCCCTGCCGAGATAGAAGCACCGCTATATAAGAAGTGGCAAGATGCTGGTTACTTTAAAGCCGATGCAAACTCTAAAAAACCGCCATTTACAATTGTTATCCCACCACCAAATGTCACCGGTTCATTACATATTGGTCACGCTTTAGATCACACAATCCAAGATTTATTAATTCGCATGAAGCGGATGAAAGGTTTTGAAGCACTGTGGCTACCGGGGATGGATCATGCTGGAATTGCAACGCAAAATGTGGTGGAAAAACAATTAGCAACCCAAGGTAAATCTCGTCATGACTTAGGGCGGGAAGCATTTATTGAAAAGGTTTGGCAATGGAAGGCTGAATCTGGTGGTGCGATTTTAGATCAAATGAAACGGCTTGGAGATTCAGTTGATTGGGATCGCGAAGCTTTTACGATGGATGCGAATTTAAGCAAAGCGGTTTTAACAATATTTAAGCAGTTATACGACAAGGGTTTGATTTATCGAGCAGAGCGAATCATTAATTGGTGCCCAAGATGCTTAACCGCACTCTCTGACATTGAAGTTGAACATAAGGATGATTCAGGCGAGTTTGTTTCGATTAAATATGGTGATGATAATGTGAATATCACAGTTGCTACCACTAGAGCTGAAACCATGCTGGGTGATGGTGCGGTTGCAGTAAATCCAAATGATGAGCGATATAAACATTTAGTTGGCAAAAAAGTATTACTGCCATTAGTTGATCGAATGATTCCAATTATTGCTGATGAGTTAGTCGATCCAGATTTTGGAACTGGTGCGGTTAAGGTGACTGCTGCCCATGATCCAAATGACTTCGAGATGGGCATGCGCCATGGGGTTGAGTTAGTAATTATTATGAATGAACATGGTGTGATGGCAGGGACTGGAACAAAGTTTGATGGCATGGATCGATTTGATGCTAGAAAAGCAGTAGTTGAGGAACTTAGAAAATTAGGAAGAGTGGTGGCAGAAAAGCGACCATATGTTCACGCAGTTGGACATTGCCAAAGGTGTGACACAACTGTTGAGCCAAGACTTTCAAAACAATGGTTTGTAAAGGTAGCACCACTTGCTAAAGCAGCCGGTGATGCGGTTCGCGATGGTCGAGTAAAGATTGAACCAGAGCAGATGTCGCCAAGATATTTTGAATGGGTAGATAACATGCATGATTGGTGTATCTCTCGCCAACTTTGGTGGGGCCATCGCATTCCAGTTTTTTATGGACCTAATGATGAGGTTGTAGTTTGTGGGCCAGATGAAACTCCACCTGCTGGCTATTCCCAAGATCCAGATGTATTAGACACCTGGTTTTCATCTGCGCTTTGGCCATTTTCAACCCTAGGTTGGCCAAATCAAACTCAGGATTTAAAAAAGTTTTATCCAACCTCGGTATTGGTAACTGGCTATGACATATTGTTTTTCTGGGTAGCCAGAATGATGATCATGGGATTGTTTGCAATGGATGGCAAGCAACCATTTGATGTGATTGTTTTGCATGGTTTGGTAAGAGATCAATTTGGTAAAAAGATGAGTAAGAGCCGCGGTAACACCATTGATCCAATTGAGTTTATGGATAAGTACGGCTCAGATGCTTTGCGCTTTACCTTGGCAAGAGGAGCTAATCCAGGAACTGATCAAGCATTGGCTGAAGATTGGGTGGCAGGATCTAGAAATTTTGCAACTAAATTATGGAATGCCACCAGATTTGCCATGTTAAATGGCGCAAATGTTGATGGTGCACTTCCAAAGAGTGAAGAGTTAGGTGCAATTGATAATTGGATTTTGACCAGATTAGATCAAACAATTGCATCAGCAGATGAGTTATTTGAAAAATTTGAGTTTGCTAAAGCATGTGAGTTGATCTATCACTTTGCTTGGGATGATCTATGTGATTGGTACTTAGAGCTTTCTAAATCAACCTTTAACGCAGGTGGCGCAGAGGCGGAAAAAAGTAAGCGAGTACTAGGTGAGGTATTAGATCAATTACTTCGTTTAATGCACCCAGTAATGCCATTTATTACTGAGCAAATGTGGTGCACTTTAACAAATGGAAAATCATTGATGATTTCAGATTGGCCAACATCAAATCTTTCAACCCAAGATCATGATGCGGTTAAATTAGTTGAGCAGATGCAAGAGATCATTACAGAGATTAGAAGATTTAGAAATGATCAAGGAATCAAGAGCACGGCCAAAGTATCGGCGAAATTTACAGGATTAAATAAGGTTGGCCTTGAATCTTATGAGGCAGCAATTAGATATGTAGTTAAGTGTGAGGCATCTGGTGATAATTTCACAGCTAAAACACAAATCGGTGATGTTTTAATTGAGTTTGATTTAACTGGCGCAGTTGATTTGGTGGCGGAGAGAGCTCGGTTAAGTAAAGACCTACAAACTGCGCAAAAAGATCGGGATACTGCCAAGATTAAATTGGATAATGAAGGGTTTATGGCTAAAGCGCCAATGGAGGTGGTTACTGAGATTAGAGAGCGGCTTGCACAAACATCCGCTGATATTGAAAGAATTACCGCCTTGCTTGAAAAACTTCCTAAGTAAATGAGTGATCTACAAAATCTAACTGAGTTAGCCCAGATTGAGGCTGAGTTAAATAAAAGATGGCCTGAAAATAAAATTGAACCAACCTTGGATCGAACCTTGGATCGAATCTCAGCTTTAGTTGACGCACTTGGCTCACCACAGTTGTCATATCCAACTATTCACTTAGCTGGCACAAATGGAAAAACCACAACTTCACGAATGATTGATCAATTACTCACCAATCTTGGTTATCGGGTTGGTCGATATACCTCTCCACATCTTGAATCTTTTACCGAGCGAATCAGTATTAAAGGTGAACCAATTACCCCAGCGCAAATGATTGCTACCTATAAAGATATAGCTTTGTATTTAGATTTAATTGACTCCCGCCAACCACATCCAATCTCCTACTTTGAAGCAATGACTGCTATGGCATTTGTTGCCTTTGCTGAATATCCAGTAGATATTGCT
>JBEAVA010000066.1:0-4568 GCA_041161165.1 Actinomycetota bacterium | reverse complement strand
CCATCTGTCATTACTGTTTGTAGTAATCCCATGAAGTTACTGCCCTTGCCATATCTAACTGGCTCAACATGTGTGTGATCATCTGGAAAGAAGGATGAGGTAATGGCAGAGCCCTTACTAAAATCAGTCCCACCCTTTGGCATGATGCTGCCAGTTAATGCCTCACTATTGGTTCTAGATAACTTTCCTAATTGATCAGAGATCTTTGGTAGTTGGCCCTCATTTTTCATTTTATGTAATAACTTTTGGGTGTTATATGTACCAGCAGCTACTACAACCTGGGATGCGGTAAAGATGCGCTTTCCACCAAACCAGGCAGAGCTTTTACGCGCAGTTACCTTCCAACTTCCATCTGGCAATACTTCGGTCTTAACCACAGTGTGTTCAGGAAAAACCTTAACTCCATTTTTTTCAGCCAAACCTAAGTAATTTTTCGGCAAGGTGTTTTTGGCATTATGTCTGCAACCTGTCATGCAGCTGCCACATTGCAAACAACCATCACGCTCTGGTCCCACGCCACCAAAAAATGGATCCTTAGATTTAACTCCTGCACCATCGCCAAAATAAACACCAAGGGGAGCTAGTTTGAAGGTGTGGCCAACTCCCATTTGATCTGCCACCTGCTTCATCGCTTTATCAGAGGGTGAAAAGTAAGGATTCTCAGCCACCCCTAACATTCGAGATGCTTGGTCATACCAAGGAGATAACTCACTATCCCAATCAGTTATATGTTTCCATTGTTTATCGGCAAAGTAGGAGGCAGGTGGTTTATATAATGTATTTGCATAAACTAATGAGCCACCGCCAACACCAGCCCCAGCTAAAACTAAAACATCAGGCAATACATGAATGCGTTGAATTCCACGCAAGCCAAGCCTTGGCATAAATAAAAATCTGCTTAAACGCCAAGAGGTTTTTGGGAAATCCTTATCAGAAAATCTTCTGCCTGCTTCTAAGACTGCAACTTTGTAACCTTTTTCGCTAAGGCGAAGTGCGGCAACTGAGCCGCCAAAACCTGAACCAATTACCACCACATCAAAATCGGCGGATTTCATAATTAAACTCTACTTTGATTAATTAGAAATAATAAGTAGGTCTTACTGGAGCCCCCCGTCAGGATTGAACTGACGACCTGCCGCTTACAAGGCGGCTGCTCTACCACTGAGCTAGAGAGGCGTAGATATTTAAGGCGTAATTATGGCATAGGTCAGAAAACAAAATTACTCACCCCTTGGGCCAAGAGATTGGCTGGCTGTATTTAGCGCTTCGGCCATCACCGGAGGATTTTCCTCTAATTCTTCGCCAGATCCAGGGGAGTAAAAAGATTGCAACCCATGAGATATTTACTAAAGCTTTAACCACTTTATTCTTTTTCTTAGCAGGTGCAAGTGGCACCTTCCAATTTGGATCAAAGTTAAAACCTAATCCTTCTAGAACTGCATTTGCTAATCTGCGATGGCCTTCAGAGTTCATATGTAATCTATCAAAAGCAAGAAATCTTCGATCATTTAAAAACTCAGCATTTTTAGCTTCAAATAAAATTACTGGATACTTGGCAGCTACTTTTCTAACATTGTCATTAAATGCACTAAATCTTTGATGCCACAATGCCGCTGTTTTTCCTTTGCCTTCAACCTTATCGACAACTGTAAAAACAATGACTGTAGCCCCTGCGTCTGTTAACTGCTTAATGCCAAGTTCATATTGCGGTAGTGAAACCTCAGGTCGATAATTTGGGCGCAATACATCATTTGCCCCAGCATGAAATGAAACTAAGGTTTGCTTTCCTTCAATATATTTAATTGCGGTAGGTATTTGATCCTCAACCACCTGCTTAAGTAGCTTTCCTCTAATTGCAAGGTTCATATAGGTAAAGCTTGGGTTATCTTTTGCTAACTCATCAGCGACTCGATCAGCCCAGCCACGGTAATTGCCATCAATTACTTCATCACTCATGCCCTCAGTCATTGAGTCACCTAAGGCAATAAAACGGGTATAGCTCAAATTACTTACTTCTTTCAGCCGCAACCTGGTGCATAACTATTGCTGTTGCCACACTGGCATTTAAAGATTCAACTGATGATTGCATTGGAATTGAAACTACTAAATCACACTTTTCTCTTACCAATCTAGATAAACCTTTTCCTTCACTTCCAACAACTATGAATATAGATTCAGTTGCTAAATTCATCTTTGATAGCGATGTGTCACCATCAGCATCTAAGCCAATTACAAAACATCCAGCCTTTTTAGCATCCTCAATTGATCTAACTAGATTTGTTACTTGTGAAATTGGCATTCGAGCCGCAGCACCAGCTGATGCCTTCCAGGCAGAGCCGGTCATGGCAGCATTGCGCCGCTCTGGAATTACCACTCCATCGGCACCAAAGGCAGCAGCTGATCTAACTACCGCACCTAGGTTATGTGGATCAGTAATTGAATCTAAGCCAATTAACATCATCGGTTTTTTAGCATTTGCAATTAACTTTGAAAACTCTGTGTAGTTAAAGGGTTTAATTACTAAGGCAATACCTTGGTGGTTTGAAAAGCCAGTTAAATCATCAAGTGCCCGGCGAGGAATCTCTTTTATCGGAAGATCAGCATTTTTAGCTAATCTAATTGCTTCAGAAATTTTCTCATCCAACTCAACCTTTATAGCAACTACTAACTCTTTGGCAGGAATCTTTGCTCGCAGTGCCTCTACAACTGAGTTCTTACCAGCAACAGCATCTTGCATTGATCCTCTTCGATCAAATCTTTTTTCAGGACGATCACCTCTTCGATCATCTCGCTTAATCTCTCGATCATTTGTTTTAACTGGTTTGCGAAATCCTTTACGCGCATCCCCTTTATCATCTCGGCGATTATCTCTTTTTTCTGGGCGCGCTACTGCACTTCGCTCAACTCTTTTATTACTACCACGTGAAAAACTTTTGGCACCCTTTGGGCGATCTTTACGTGCTTTACCTGGTTTCATTAATAACTCCACCTTGGACCATTGGATGTGTCTTCTACTGTAATGCCTAATGAAGCGATCTGATCACGAATTTGATCAGCTGCTGCAAAATCTTTTCGTTCTCTTGCAGCCTGTCTTTGCTCAAGAGCTAATTTGATCAAACCATCAATTGCTGCATCATGGGAATTACTTGATTTAAATGCGTCATCCTTTGGATCACAGCCAAGTATTGATAAAGCTCCACGAATCTCACCAGCAGTTTTAGCAATTACTTTCTTATCCTCAGAAGCGCTATTGCCAACTCGCATACTTTCAGCAATAAAAGCAAGCGCCTGCGGAACAGCTAAATCATCATTCATAGCTTTAGCAAACTCATCTGCGATTAAGACTTCAGGTGCTTTTCCTAATATTGCCTCGGCTCTACTTAAAAAAGCCTCAATACGTTTAAATGCAGTTGCTGATTCATTTAACGCTTCAAATGAAAACTCCAGCATGCTGCGATAGTGAGCACTTCCTAGATACCAGCGAAGCTCAATCCCACGCACCTTTTTTAAAATCTCAACAACCTGCAATGAATTACCAAGTGATTTACTCATCTTCTCACCACTTGTTGTCACCCAAGCGTTGTGCATCCAGGTAGTGGCAAAACCAAATCCGGCAGAGGCAGATTGTGCTATTTCATTTTCATGATGCGGAAAAATTAAATCAAGACCACCACCGTGAATATCAAAAGATTCGCCAAGGTAGGCATGAGCCATGGCAGAACACTCGATATGCCAACCTGGTCTGCCATCTCCCCAAGGTGTTGGCCAAGATGGTTCTCCTTTTTTAGCAGCTTTCCAAAGTGCGAAATCTCTTGGATCTTTTTTAAACTTCAAATCAGCATCATCACTTACTAAAAGATCATCTAACTTTTGATTTGAAAGCTCCAGGTAATTCTTAACTTTTCTAACCTCAAGATACACATCACCATTTCCAGGAGCATAAGCAGAACCATTTTCAATTAACTTATCTATTAAATCAATCATCTGGGTTATATGACCAGTAGCGCGAGGCTCATATGTTGGTGGTAGAACATTTAGCCAGTTATAGGCATCTGTGAATGCACGTTCATATTTTTGTGCAACCTGCCACCATGGAATTTCCTCATGAATCGCTTTATGCAATATCTTGTCATCAATATCAGTCACATTTCGAATGAAGTTGACCTTATAACCAGATGCGATTAACCACCGCCGCAAAATATCAAAATTAACACCACTTCTAATATGACCAATATGCGGAGGTGCTTGAACTGTTGCACCGCAAAGATAAATCCCAACCTCGCCCTTTTTTATTGGTTTGAATCCAGATGTTCGAGAGATTTTCATGATCCGTATGTTTTCTATGATTTCTAAAAAAATTGAAATGTTTTTTCACCTATATCCTATATATCACCAATGCGTGATTCGCAGTTACGCTATGGTCCGTCACGGATAGATGATACAAAGATCCAAAAGCGGTGTGAACCTGCTTCGTCGAGGTGCCGACGCAAAACGAATCAAGAGCGGTGTGAACCTGCTGCTTGTCGAGATGCCGACGCTAAATGCATCAACCGGAATGGCGCAAGGGG
>JBEAVA010000177.1:0-3636 GCA_041161165.1 Actinomycetota bacterium | reverse complement strand
GCCTTATTTTTATTTGCTCGCTTTCGAACAATTGGTGGATTTAAAAAGAAAGATATTCCCATTTTAGTGGGAATAGGTGGTGCGGATTTTATTGCTAATTTGTTGTTAGGAGTTGCAACTACAAAGGGATTGGTCTCCCTCGCGGTAGTTCTTGGCTCTCTTTATCCAATAGTCACTGCATTGCTTGCTTTTAAAATATTGCATGAAAGATTACATAAAATTCAGTACATAGGAATTGGATTGGCAATTGCAGGAGTGGCAGTTATCTCACTTAGCTAGTTTTGTATAATGAAGAAATTCACAAGGGGCAATATTTTCACGACTAATTAATTCAAAACTTTTTGCTAACTCTGTGATCGAGATTGAGTTATCACCAGTTTTTTCTAAATTCACGGTTAAATAAAGGTGATCAATTAGCCCTTCTGCAATCATCTGTTTTAATAGAGCAGCTCCGGCCTCTACTAATAAGTTAATTGGCGCACTTTGATCTGGGTTAAAACTACTTTTAAGTTGATTGATTAACTCTGATGGAGAGAGTGTAAATTGTTTTGCTAATTGATTTTTTGGTTGCAACCTAACCTTTGTGTGAGTAAGAATGTAAAGTGGTATTGGGGTTCGCTTATATGGCTCCCGCCTTGCTGTGTTACCCCCGATCAGGATTAAATCATTTTTTGACCGAAGCTCATGAAATCTTCTGCGATCCTCATCAGTTGAAAGGCCGATGGAGGAGCCAGCTAAGGTGGTTGAGCCATCCTTGCCAACAATTAAATTGGCGGTGGTGATTACTGAGCGCATACCCCACAGGTTACCCAAGTGTCAGTGGTGCCACCTAACCTTTAACCATGATCATCGATTGTGATAGTTGTGTAATGCGCCAGATCGCCTGTGGCGATTGTGTTGTATCAGTGCTGCTTGATATTAAACCAGCTACTGGTAAAAAAGCTGAGTTAAGTAATGCTGATAAAGCTGCAATAAATAATCTCTCCTCCGTTGGATTGGTGCCACCTTTGCGATTTGTTCCAAATCCTGCAAATCAAAAGCGGGTGAAGAAAATTGGCTAAATCCTGAAAAAAAGATGGAAATTTAGATAATTCTCAGCAGATCACGCTTAAGTTGGGTTGAGTCGCCGCCTTGGTGGCGGTTAGCCTTTGAAAATGAGAACTCTGCCTCGGGCGATATTTGCCCTTGTAATTGGCGCGGGAATTCTTTTTCCCATTCCTGCCCATTCTGCACCTAATTTAATTGAGGTACAGGCCAGAGTTAGAGATTTACAAGAGCAAGCAACTGAGGCGGCGGAAGGTGCGCAAGAAGCCAAGGTGCAATTGGCAAAATTAAAGAAAACTTTAGATACTGTCCAGCAACAAGCGAGCCAACAAGGTGCATCTGTTACCGCCCTTAATAAAACAATTGGCGCAATTGCAAATGAGCGTTACAAATCGGGGCCACTCAGCCAATCCTTAGAGTTACTTTTTTCAACCGATCCAGCACTTTATCTGTCTGCAGCCGGATCACTGGAGGCTGTGACTAGACAAAAAACAGCTGATCTAAAGAAGTTTGCGATTAACTGCTACTTCATTAACCGTTGCAGATAAATTAGCAATGGTTAAGGCGGCCGAGGCTAAGTTCACTAGACAATTAGCACTAGCAAACTCAAAACTAAAAGAGGCAGAGGAGTTACTAGCTAAATTAACCGCTGCTGAGCGAGAGCGTCTAGCTAAGCTAAATGATGAACAAGAGGATGCTGATCAACAAAAATCTTTAAGTGATGCAAGTAAGTATTCAGGAGTATCTGGCCGAGGTGGAATTGCAATTAAATATGCCCTTGCCCAAATTGGTGATAAGTATGTCTTTGGCGCAGATGGCCTTACCTACTGGGATTGTTCTGGTTTAACTATGCGAGCCTTCGGCGCAGCTGGTGTTTCGTTACCGCACTCATCAAGGGCGCAATATCGATATGGCAAAGCTGTTGCAAAGAAAGATCTGCAACCTGGTGATCTAGTATTTTTTGGAAAACCAATTTCACATGTGGCAATTTACTTAGGACCAGATCGCATGTTGCATGCACCAAGATCAGGAAGTCGAGTAAAGATTGCCAATATGGATATGGGAAGAAAACCTTATATTGGAGCACGCCGTTTATAGCGATAAGAAAGTTTTACTTGTCACAAATGATCTAGGACCAAGAGCTGGTGGAATTGAGACCTTTGTACTTGGTTTGATTGAGGGCTTACCAAAAGATTCATTAATCATCTATACCTCCTCGCAAAAAGGAGACAAAGCATTTGATGCGCAATTGTTAGAAAAATTTGGCGCAGTAGTAATTAGAGATAGAGCAAAAATGCTATTACCAACACCGCGAGTAACCAGAAAAGCGGTGAAAATACTGAAGCAAGCCCAAATTAAAAATGTGTGGTTTGGCGCTGCAGCCCCACTTGCATTAATGGCAGGCAAATTACGTTCTGCGGGAGCAAGCAATATTGTGGCCTTATCTCATGGACATGAGGTTTGGTGGGCAAAGATTCCAATTCTTAAGAGTTTGTTGAAAAAAATCATCAATGATGTTGATCATCTTGGTTATTTAGGAGATTTTACAAAGGGTGAGATTGCAAAGATAAGTAATCAGCCGCAAAAGTTTTTACAAATTGCACCTGGTATTGATACCGAACATTTTGCTCCTAGAAATTCCAGACATGATTTGATTGAAAAATATCGCCTTGAAGGACGTCGAGTAATTGTCAGTGTTGGCAGATTAGTCCATCGCAAAGGACAGGATGAGCTAGTTAAGGCAATGCCAAAAATTTTAGAACAGTTCCCAGATGCTATTTTGCTTTTCGTGGGCGAGGGTCCAATCAAACAGATGCTATTTAATTCGGCAAAACAATTAGGGGTTTTACCTAAAGTCGTATTTGCTGGTCGAGTTTCCCATCATGATTTGCCTGATTACATATGCTTAGGTGAAATCTTTGCCATGCCAGTTCGCTCCAGATTTTCCGGTTTAGAGGTTGAAGGGTTAGGAATTGTTTACCTTGAGGCAAGTGCTTGCGGACTACCCGTAATTGTTGGCAACTCTGGGGGAGCAGTGGATGCGGTATTGGATAAGAAGACTGGCCTTTTAGTTGATGGCACCAAAAGTGATCAGATAGCGCAATCAATTTGTGAATTACTTGCCAATCCAGAGCGAGCCAAGCAAATGGGGCAAGCTGGACGAGATTGGGTAATTAAGAATTGGCAGTTAAGTAATTGGTCTGAAAAATTTAATAAAGTATTAATTGGTAATTAATTTATTTTCAATTGCAATACTTACTGCCTGTGCGCGATTGTTAGCCGATAATTTTCGATAGATACTTGCAAGATGAGTTTTAATTGTTGACTCCGTTAGAAACAACAAAGCACCAATTGCATTTGCGGTAGCGCCAGTTGGAAGTAGGGTTAAAACCTCTAGCTCTCTGGGTGTTAGATCAAAATCCTTAGCTGGCTTTATTTGATTTATCTTGCCAGCCTTTAAGAATTTATCGGTGCCGGTTGAAATTGTTTGTAGTATTTCAAGCAAGCTTTCGGTTGGGGCAGATTTAGTGATGAAGGCAATTGCACCAGCAGCTTTGGCAGATTCAAGAGTTTGGGTGTCATCATGCATTG
>JBEAVA010000014.1:0-8525 GCA_041161165.1 Actinomycetota bacterium | reverse complement strand
GATTCAGTAAGTAATGGCGTAATTGATCCATATCATCGCCTCTTTAACTACCCGACGATGCATGTAGTTGATGGGGCATCAGTTACGGCAAATCTTGGCGTGAACCCATCATTGACCATTACCGCCCAAGCAGAACGTGCATTTTCTATGTGGCCAAATAAAGGTGAAGCAGATCCTCGACCTGCGCAAAACTCACCATATAAAAGAATTGATCCAGTAATGCCAAACCAACCATTTGTGCCAAAGGGCGCAGTTGGAGAGTTAAGAGTTTCTTAAGATTTTTTCTTGTTGCTTGGCTCGTCTATTTGGGCTCCTAGTAATTGGAAAATCCTGGGACTTATAAAAATCTTTAATTACTGCGTGCATTAATTTACTTTTTTCCTTAACCAAATTATGGGATGCACCTGGAATTACAGCCAGCCTGCCATTTGGAATCGCCTCATACATCTGCCAGGTCATCTCTGAGTTAAATGGCTCATCATCTGCGGCCAAGATCAAAACTGGGCACTTAATCTTCTTAAGTTGGGAAAGCTTTAACTTTGGTTCAGTTGCCCAAACCTTAAATGCTTTTGCCTTAATCTCAAGTAAAAGTTTTGGATCTTGCCCTGTCATTTTTACAAAATTAGCAACCTCTTCCTCACTTGCCTCCACATTATTTAGATCAAAAGATAAGCCGGCATCATAAGTGTAGTTAGCACCAATTGCCACCAATGATTTAACTAATTTTGGATACTTTAAAGCTGTAATCAATCCAATATTGCCACCATCACTCCAACCAATAATATGTGCTGGTTTTTTAACAACAGTTTTTAAGTACTTAACTAACTCTTCAACTTGAAAATCAAAGTGCATATAACCTTTGCGCACCTTTGTGTAACCATGTGCGGTTCGATCATAGGCAAAGGGCTCATGAGTTTTACTTACTGCCGGCAGGATGTATTTTTCCCACTTTGCTGTGTGGCTAAGTCCGCCATGAAGTAATACAACGGGCTCACCATTTTTTGCCCACTTAAGGCACCAAAGATCATGCCCACCAACTTTTATAAACTTTTTATAGACCGGCTTAGCCATTTACTTATTGAGAATCCATAATATGACGATTGCCGCGATCAAATGTTAAGTAATTCCAGGTCCAATCAGCCATCGTGCCGATTTTGTTTCGCCCGCCAAGTAAATAAAACAGGTGTAGCCAGAGCCATACCAACCAAGCACGTGGGCCAGCTAATTTAAACCATCGCACCTGCACCACCGCTTTATTTCTACCAATAGTTGCCATCGAGCCTTTATCTAAATATTTAAAATGCTCTAACTTCTTATTTTGCGAAATTCGCTTAATCTGTTTTGCAATAAATTTTCCTTGTTGAATTGCAACTGGTGCAACCATCGGAAGTGGTGCTCCATCTTTTCCTTTAGCCCCTGCAATATCACCTAATGCCCAAAGATATGGATAATTCTTCACCTGCATAGTTGGCTCAACAGCTACTCGGTTTGCTTCAATCGGTAAATTTAAATCCTTCATAGCATCAGCACCTTTAACACCTGCTGCCCAGATAGATACCTCAGATTGCAAGGAGGTACCATCTTTGAGAAAAATTTTACGATGAGCTAACTCTTTAACAGCTGTATTTAATAAAACTTTAACGCCTAGTTTTTCTAAATCTTTTTTAGTTCGTGCTGATAAAGAAGGTGCAAATGGAGGAAGCAATCTTGGGCCAGCCTCAATTAATGTGACATTAATATTTTTAGCAACCTGAGCTTGATCAGATTTTAGCGGCCCGCGAATTAACTCTGCGATTGCACCGGCCATCTCAACTCCAGTTGGGCCACCACCAATTACAGTGACAGAAAACTTTGTGTCATCTTCAAATCGGCAAAGATCTTCAAAACGTCGCATGATTTCTGCTCTAATAGTTAACGCCTCAGATACTGATTTCATACCGAGTGCGAACTCTTTAACACCTGGAATACCAAAATCCGCTGTTACCGAACCCAGTGCAACAATTAAGTGATCAAACTTTAAAGTCTCACTACTATCTAGCTTTACCTCTTTGTTTCGATGATCAATATTTATTGGTGAGGCCATACGAAACTTCACAGAGGTTTTTCTAAGAGCTCCTCTGATTGGGTAGGCAACATGGTCAGCGGCAAGGCCCGCGGTTGAGACCTGATACAACAGGGGTAAGAAGGTCTGGTAGTTATGACGATCAACCACTGTGACATCGGCGTCTTTATAGAGGGCGCGAGCAGCAGCTAGACCGCCAAATCCGCCACCTAAAATAACTACCTTTGGTCTATTCATTGAATTAAGTCTACTGTTTTAACCATGGAAACCGCGCGAAGAATTCTAGTTACCGGAGCATCTGGCTATGTTGGCGGTCGATTAGTTACTGCTTTGCTAGAAGATAACGCAAAGATTCGAGTATTTGTTAGAGATCGCAATAAAGCTCAAAGCCACTCTTGGGCCTCTCAAGTAGAGATTGCAGTTGGAAATGCATCTGATTATCAATCAACGGTAAATGCATTAAAAGATGTTCACACCGCTTTTTATTTACTCCACTCAATTAACTTAGGTCCAAACTTTGACAAGATTGAATCTGAAATGGCGCGAAACTTTGCCAAGGCAGCGCAAGAGTGTGGCGTTAAACAAATTATTTATTTAGGTGGAATCAACAATGATGCTAAAACCTCAAAGCATCTATCCTCTAGAGCAAATACTGGAAAAGAGTTAGCCACAACATCTGTACCAGTAATTGAATTACGAGCTGGAATTATTATTGGCTCAGGCTCTGCCTCATTTGAAATGTTGCGCCATTTGACTCATCGCTTACCAGTAATGACCACACCTAAGTGGGTAATGAATAAGACTCATCCAATCGCAATCAGAGATGTACTTTGGTATTTGAGAAAAACTGCCACCTTAGAAAAACCAGTTGCAGGTATTTTTGATATTGGTGGCCCTGAAGTTTTGTCATACGCAGATATGATGCAAAAGTTTGCCAAATTATCTGGCCTTAGAAGACGCTTAATAATTAGAGTTCCAGTGCTGACGCCAAAACTTTCTAGTCTTTGGATTGGTTTTGTTACCCCAGTACCAACCTCACTTGCTCGGCCCTTAGTTGGCTCTCTTATTAGTGAGGTAGTTGCAGACCCAAACAAATCAATTGATTCAATAATTCCAAAACCAAAAGAGGGTTTAATTGATGTTGAAGGTGCAATTTCACTTGCTCTAAGCCATGTTTCAAGTAATACAGTTAAAACCAGATGGTCAGATGCCACAACTCAAACTGCGCCATGGCAGAAAGCTCAAAGTGATCCAGATTGGGCCGGTGAGGCATTACTTAAAGACACAAGAGTTCGGGTTACCGATGCCAGTATGGAAAATCTTTGGGTAGCGATTGAAGAGATTGGTGGCGATAACGGTTGGTATGGCGCTGATTTTCTTTGGTATGCGCGCGGTGTTATGGATCGAATGATTGGTGGTGTTGGACTAAGAAGAGGCAGAAGAGATCCAATACATTTGCGAGTAGGAGATTCGTTAGATTTTTGGCGGGTTGAATCCTTATTTCCAGGAGAATCATTAAAGCTTTATGCAGAGATGATTTTGCCAGGCAAAGCTTGGCTTGAGTTTAGAATTAAAAAATTACCAAATGGCCAAAGTGAAGTTACGCAAGAGGCCTCTTTCTCACCCCGTGGTTTAGGTGGCCAGTTGTATTGGTATGCAGTACTACCACTTCACACATTTGTCTTTCCAACAATGATTAGAAACTTAATTCGAAGTGCTAACCGAAAAGATTACGCAGCGCGCAATGCATGAGTTCACTCCTGAAGTAGAGGAATTAGCTAAAGAAATACTGGATTACTCACTCATTCGCTTGCGAACCGATCCACCTTTAGATGGCCCAAAAACTGCTCAGGAGTTATATGAGTTAGCTGGCAACACCATTACCGCAAAAGGTTTAGGTGGACATGAAGCACTTAAATTATTTAAAGAGGTATTAGCAACTGCGTGTATATCAACTGATCACCCACGTTACTTAGCCTTTATTCCATCAGCCCCTAGTGAGTATGCAAACCTTTTTGATTTAGTAGTTGGTGCTAGCGCACTTTATGGCGGCTCTTGGCTTGAGGGAGCAGGCGCCGTATTTGCTGAAAACCAAGCACTTAAATGGATCTCAGATTTAGCTGGAATGCCAGCAACTGCTGGTGGTGTATTTGTGCAGGGTGGAACAATTGGAAATTTATCAGCACTAGTTACAGCCCGAAATACATTTAGAGCAAAGAGAAAAGATGTAACCAGATGGGTGCTGGCAGCGAGCGCGGACTCACACTCATCTATTAAATCTGCCGCCCAAGTTATGGATGTTGAAATTTTATTGATAAAGCCAGATAAAGATGGCGCACTGCAAGGGGATGCATGCGCACAAGCGATTGATAAGTACCACAGTGAAAATCTGGGCCATCAAGTATTCGCTCTCGTTGCTACTGCTGGCACAACCAATCTTGGAATTATTGATAACTTGGAATCAGTTTCAGCATGTGCCAAGGAACGAGGAATTTGGTTTCATGTTGATGGTGCCTATGGATTGGCAGCACTTTGTGCGCCATCTGTTCGGCCATTATTTAATGGAATTGAGTTAGCCGACTCATTTATTGTTGATCCACACAAGTGGCTCTTTGCACCCTTTGATGCCTGCGCGCTTATCTATCGCAATCCAAAGTTAGCAAAGCGAGCGCACCTACAAAAAGCTGCCTACCTTGAAACCTTAGATGAAGATGATGAGTGGAATCCATCAGATTATGCAATTCACTTAACTCGAAGAGCACGAGGATTACCATTTTGGTTTTCTCTTGCCGCCCATGGCACCGATGAGTATGCAAAGGCAATGGAGCGCACCATGGATGTTGCCAAAGATGCAGCCCAACAAGTTCGCAATCATCCAAATCTTAAGTTAGTAATTGAGCCATCTCTTTCAATTGTGGCATTTGAAAGAGTTGGTTGGAGCAGTGTTGATTATGAAAAATGGAGTGATAAATTATTAGCTGATCAAATTGGCTTTGTTACACCATCTGCACATAAGGGTAAGCCGATACTTCGATTTGCAATTGTTAACCCTTGGACTAAAGAAAGTGATATTTCAGCAATTCTCGCCACGCTCTAAGTAGAAAACCCCACATTTGTCAGTGCAATCTTTTAAGATATCCCTATGTCTGAATTTTCTATGCCCCTTAATGATGCAAGCTCATCTGGATTATCAGAGCTTGAACTTAAGATGCTGGAGTTTGAGCGCACCTGGTGGCGCCATGCTGGGGCGAAGGAGAGTTCAATCAAGGAGTTATTTAACTTAACCCCACCTGCTTATTATCAAATGCTAAATAACTTAATTGATCGAGAGGCTGCGTTATTGGCAGAGCCTTTATTGGTTAAGCGCTTGCTTCGAGTCCGCCAGCAGCGCACCGCTGCCCGCAGCAGCAGCAAACTCGGCTTCACCCTCTAACAACCCCCACCAAGCACAAAGCCTTAAAGCCCTTCGGGTGAGATTTGGCGCATCTGGAATAAATCCTCTAGATTTGCCCTTTAGCACTCTAGTGGTGTGAGTGATAAAAACACCCAAGCATGGCTTAAGCAAGAAAAAATAGAGGGAGATAGAAAAATGGCAAAGATGATTGCCTTCAACGAAGAGGCTCGTCGCGGTTTAGAGCGCGGCATGAATGTATTAGCTGATGCGGTCAAGGTGACCCTTGGGCCCCGTGGTCGAAATGTTGTGCTGGAGAAAAAATGGGGAGCACCAACAATTACCAATGATGGTGTTTCAATTGCAAAAGAGATTGAACTAGATGATCCATGGGAAAAAATTGGCGCAGACCTTGTTAAAGAGGTTGCAAAGAAGACTGATGATGTTGCCGGTGATGGCACCACAACTGCAACTGTTCTAGCTCAAGCAATGGTAAGAGAAGGATTGCGAAATGTGGCAGCTGGATCTAATCCAATGTCCTTAAAGCGTGGAATTGAAAAAGCGGTAGCTGCGATCTCAGATGAGTTACTAAAGATGGCAAAGCCAGTTGAGACAAAAGAGCAGATCTCAGCAACTGCATCAATCTCAGCAGCAGATACCACAATTGGAAACATGATCGCAGAGGCCATGGATAAGGTTGGTAAAGAGGGTGTAATTACCGTTGAAGAGAGCAATACCTTTGGGCTTGAGTTAGAGCTAACTGAGGGTATGCGATTTGATAAGGGTTATATCTCAGCTTACTTTGTAACTGATACCGATCGTATGGAAACAGTTATGGAAGATGCTTACATCTTGATTGCAAACTCAAAGATTACAAATATCAAAGATCTGGTTCCAGTTCTTGAAAAAGTAATGCAAACTGGCAAGCCGCTGGTAATTATTGCGGAAGATGTTGAGGGTGAAGCACTTTCAACCTTGGTAGTAAATAAGATTCGTGGCACATTTAAATCAGTTGCGGTTAAAGCACCTGGCTTTGGTGATCGCCGCAAAGCAATGTTGCAAGATATTGCGATTTTAACTGGTGCCACAGTTATCTCTGAAGAGGTTGGTCTAAAGCTTGATCAAACAACTTTGGAGCTACTTGGAACTGCCCGCAAGGTTGTAATTGCAAAAGAGGAAACCACAATTGTTGAAGGTGGCGGAGATGCTGAGCAGATCAAAGGCCGGGTTAATCAAATCCGTGCTGAGATCGAAAAGAGTGACTCTGATTATGACCGCGAAAAACTTCAAGAGCGCTTAGCAAAACTTGCTGGCGGTGTTGCAGTAATCAAGGCAGGCGCTGCAACTGAGGTTGAGTTAAAAGAGCGCAAGCACCGAATTGAAGATGCAGTTCGTAATGCTAAAGCCGCAGTGGAAGAGGGCATTGTTGCTGGCGGCGGTGTTGCACTTCTGCAAGCAGCCAAAGTTGCCTTTTCTAAATTGAAGTTAACTGGGGATGAAGCAACTGGTGGAAAGATTGTTGAGTACGCAGTTGAATCACCACTTAAGCAGATTGCAATTAACGCCGGTCTTGAAGGTGGCGTAATTGTTGAAAAGGTTCGCGGACTTGAAACTGGTTTTGGCTTAAATGCTGCAACTGGTGAGTATGTGGACATGATTAAGAGTGGAATTATTGATCCAGCAAAGGTAACAAGATCAGCATTGCAAAATGCTGCATCAATTGCTGCACTCTTCTTAACCACCGAGGCAGTTATTGCAGATAAGCCAGAGCCAAAGGCAGCAGCACCAATGCCTGGTGGCGATGGCGGTGGAATGGACTTTTAAAAATATCCATTAGTAATTACAAAAAGCCCCCGCATAAAAACGGGGGCTTTTTCATTTTAATCATAAGCAGATTACAATCTACTTATGGCAAAGAAAAAATCATTATTTAAAAAGCTCCGTAAAAACGAGAGCTCACTGGTGGCAGAGCCAGAGGCACCAGTTGATGATTCAATTCTAGAATCAATCAGCCAACCAAAGGTTGAAGAGGTAGTTCGGCCGGCAATTGTTAGAAAACCTTATATTGCACCTAAAAAAACCTACCCAGCAAAGATTGACATTGAAGTTAATAAGAATGATATTTTTGGCGCATTAAATATTGCAAAGCAAGCAGTAATTGAAGATGCTGGCAAGAGTGAGTATGTCGGTGAGTTTTACTCAATTGATTCAGATGAAGAAAGAGTT
Organism: Actinomycetota bacterium; assembly: GCA_041161165.1. Taxonomy (GTDB): domain Bacteria; phylum Actinomycetota; class Actinomycetes; order Nanopelagicales; family Nanopelagicaceae; genus Nanopelagicus. The sequence goes on along the minus strand of JBEAVA010000014.1, from coordinate 846 downwards.
GCTACCTACTTATTTCATGCCAAACTTCCAGGTTATTCAGGTTGGATGTGGGCGGTAACAGTTGCAAAGGTTGATGATAAATCACCGGCAACAATCTGTGATGTAGTTTTACTACCAGGTGCTAAATCTTTACTTGCGCCAAATTGGGTGCCATACTCACAAAGAATTCAGCCAGGTGATTTAGGAGTTGGCGATGTTGTCCCAACATCACCAGATGATGAACGGTTAACTCAAAGTTATGCAGCCCTTCCAGGCGAGGAAGAATTAGATCTTGCGCAATTATTTGAGTTTGGTTTAAGCAGAGCTAGAGTTTTATCAATTGTTGGTCGAGATGCAGCGAGCAAGAGATGGTATGAAGGAGATCGCGGACCTCGCGCGCCAATTGCCCAATCTGCTCCTAAGCCTTGTTCATCTTGTGGATTTTTTATTCCAATTGCTGGATCCCTTCGAAGTGCATTTGGAGTTTGCGCCAATGCGATTTCACCTGAGGATGCCCGGGTAGTTTCCGTAGATCATGGCTGTGGTGCGCACTCTGAGGCGCTAATTAAGGCTGAATAATCGGCTAACGCCAAGAGCATTACTTGGGTTAAACTACCTACCTGCCCATCTAGAGATGGCCTAAACGAATACTAAAAATTGAAGGGAGATACCAATGCCTACTGGTCGAGTTAAATGGTTTAGTTTGGAAAAAGGTTTTGGATTTATTTCCAATGATGAAGGCGAAGATGTTTACCTTGCCGCGGCTGCATTGCCAGAGGGTGTAACAACTGTAAAGCCTGGTACAAAATTAGATTTTTCAATTGCAGATGGTCGCCGTGGACCACAGGCACTTTCTGTTTCAATTGT
>JBEAVA010000176.1:0-2647 GCA_041161165.1 Actinomycetota bacterium | reverse complement strand
ATTTAATGGCTACTTTTAGTGTTAAACAGAATGGACCGATCAGAATAGTCACGGGTGATCGGGATTTATTCCAATTAGTTGATGACAAGCGTGATGTTAAGGTGGTTTATTTAGCCAAAGGTATTTCGAATCATGATTTAGTTGATTTGAGTTGGATTGAGAAGAAATATGAAATTCCAGGTGAGCGGTACTCCCTCTTTGCCATGATTCGAGGTGATTCATCCGATGGGTTGCCAGGAATTCGCGGTATAGGTGAAAAAGGTGCTGCAGCGATAGCAAAACAGTTCAAAAATTTATCGGAAGTCATGCGTGCCGCTGAGTCAGGGGATGAACGTTTGACTCCAAATCTTCGGAAGAAATTATTGGAAAGTGCGGATTATGCTCTAATCGCCCCAAAACTAGTTAGTTGTGCCCTTGATGTGGCAATTCCTGAGATGAAAATAGATCTTCCTTCAAAACCTAACTCATTTGAAAAAATCATAGCTTTAAAAGATGAGTACGGGTTGGGTGCCAGTATTGATCGAATAATATCTGCTTTGGGTTGGGTGCCGCCCTTGCTGCATTTGCCTTTGAACCGTATGGCATATGGCTTTTTGCTGTAATAGGAATGGCTGGTTGGTTTACACTTTTAACACAAAATGGATTGAAAAACCGCATCTACATCTCATACATCTTTGGTGCTTGTTTACTTCTAATAAACCAGCATTGGACTGGAATCTATGTGGGAAATATTCCTTGGCTTATACTTTGTTTATCGCAGGCTCTGATTTTTATAATACCCGCATTATTTGTACAAAAAAATACAAAAAACACTCATTTGATGTTCGCTTTGTCTTATGTTTTAACTGAATTATTGTTGAGAACTGTTCCCTTTACGGGTTTCGGTTGGACTCGATTGAGTTTCACGCAACTTGAATCTCCATTTTCTGATATCTATCCAGTCGGAGGAGTTGCCTTAGTTGCCTTCTTTCTTGCTTTGATCAGTAGCGCACGGTCAATAAAGACCGTAGTTATTGCATCATTATTGCCAGCAATATGTTGGTTGATCCCTGCAAATGTGCAGACAAATGCGCCTACATCAATAGCTTTAGTTCAAGGGGGAGTGGTTAATCTGGGTTTAGATTTCAATAGTAAGCCGCAAGAGGTTTTTAAGCGTCATCTCGATCAATCAATTTTATCAATAGAACCAAGCGAGGTTGATTTAGTTATTTGGCCTGAAAATGCAGTGGATGTTGACGTGAACTCTAATCTGCAAGTTGATGATTCGATCAAAAATTTATCTACAATACTAAATACTCCAATATTAATCGGAGGCGTGACAAAATCCATCGAAGGTCCAAGAAATCAGTCAATACTCTATAACTCAGACAAAGGGCAGATATATACGAAGCGATATCTGACTCCATTTGGTGAATATTTACCCCTGAGATCTCTTGCCGAGAAGGTTTCAAAATATTCAAATCAGGTAACAGATTTCCAAGCAGGGGAGCAAAATACAATTTTTAACGTAAATGGAAGTAGATTTAATACTTTAATTTGCTACGAATTGATCAATGATGTTTTTGTAGCAGAAGCCAAAAATGATTTTCTTGTCATTCAAACAAACAATGCCACTTTTGGTGATACGAATCAACTGGATCAACAACTGAACATTGCCAGAGTTCGGGCCTTGGAATCTGCTAGAGATATTGCATATGTTTCCACCACCGGTACAACATCTTTTATATCTTCTCAAGGAGAGATCCTCAGTAGTTTAGATAAATTTAAACCAGCCACACTCAAAGGCAAAGTTTATGCAACTGAGGGCCTAACATTCCGTCAGTCTTTTGGTCATCTTGTAGAGCCTTTGGCTATGATTGTTTTACTAGTTTTGGTTACAATTGAAGTTAGGAGAAGATCTTGGTCTCAGTATTAGTTGTTGTTCCAACCTATAATGAGTCTGAAAGTATTAGATCCCTCCTGACCCGTTTGGATGCGGCTAGGAAGTTAGTTTCTCAAAAGTTTGATATAGATATTTTGCTAGTTGATGATGATTCACCAGATAAAACAGCTGATATTGCTGAATCAATGAATTTGTCCGGATTTTCGATACTTAATCGCAAAGTTAAAGCAGGATTAGGTCCAGCGTATTTAGCGGGATTTAAGCAAGGTTTAACTGGCAGTTACCAGTATTTTGTTGAAATGGATGCGGATTTAAGTCATCAACCTGAGCAATTAGCCGATCTACTTAATGCTGCAACGCAGGAAACATTGGTTATTGGAACCAGATGGATTCCAGGTGGTTCTGTTGTTAACTGGCCAAAACAACGACGGTGGATTTCAAAAATGGGCACGGGGTATGCAGCATTTGCGTTGAAATTACCTTATAAGGATCTCACCTCTGGGTACCGAGTAATTCCTCGAAAATTCCTCGAGAAACTTAATTTTGAGGAAATTGAAACAAGAGGTTATGGTTTTCAGATAGAGATGGCTTTAAAAGCTATCACCGCTGGATTTAAAATTACGCAGATACCGATTACCTTCGTGGAACGCGAGAATGGGTATTCAAAGATGAGTTTTGCGATCATTTGGGAGGCTTGGTCGATGGTCTCAATCTGGGCTATTCGACGCTTGATTAATCGCCGATAATCTACATTATGTAAAGTAA
>JBEAVA010000065.1:0-4649 GCA_041161165.1 Actinomycetota bacterium | reverse complement strand
ACTTTCTTTTTTAAGGCTTTGCTTTTTACTTTTACTAGCCATTTCAACCTTTTCTGAATTTAATTATGAAATTGTATAGGTAAGAAATTACTAAAGGGAGAAAATCAGTGCAGTTTAGATTGCAGATAAGCCTTTGCCTTCACCGGTAAAGCCAAGTCCATCAGTTGAGGTCGCAGATACTGAAACCTTGGCTCCTGATAACGCTTTAGATAAGGCAGCAATTGCCTCTGCCCGTCTTGGCGCGATCTTTGGCTTATTTCCAACTATTTGAACTGCCACATTTTCAATCGTAAAACCCGCAGCTTTAATCTTTGCCACAGTTTCACTTAATAACTGTGAACCTGATGCGCCAGCGTATTTTGCATCTGCCACACCAAAATTACTTCCTAAATCACCAAGATTTGCAGCAGAAAGGAGAGCATCACAGATTGCATGAGCTGCCACATCACCATCTGAGTGACCATCGAGAGCAACCTCATCCCAAGTTAAGCACGCCAGTGACAATTTCTTAGATTGATCACTACCAAATGCATGCGCATCAACACCTATACCAACTCTGATTTGTCTTTGTGTATTTGGTAGCAGCATCGCAGTTGCAGTTGCTAAATCTGATTTTGTTGTGATCTTAAGTGCGCGCTCTTCACCGGCAATTACCTTTACCTGAATACCGATTGCTTCAACTAACGCTGCATCATCTGTTGCATCATCAGATGCTGCATGTGCTCGCTCTAACACAGATCTAGTAAAACCTTGTGGTGTTTGAACTGCTTTTAAAGATGATCTATTTGGTGTGTTTCGAACATAACCTTTGTCATCGACCTCTTTGATTGTGTCAATCACATCAAGTGCTGGAATTACAGCCTGCTCACCATTTATTAACTGAGCAATCACTGTTGCAGCAAGTGTGGTTGAAGCAAGTGATCTTGCAGCATCATGTACTAGGACATACTCATATTGATTTGGAATTTTAGAGAGTGCGATCCGAATACTGTCACTTCGCAATACTCCACCTTCGATAACTTCTACAGAGTCACCAAGTATTTTTTTATACTCATCCACAAAGCCAGCAGGTGCGGTAACAACGATTAATTGGGCAACAGGTGCCAAGTTTGCAACAGCATGTTCCACTAAAGTTTTATCAACTAATTTAACTAGGGCTTTAGGAATATCAGCACCTAAGCGATTTCCAGCACCAGCTGCTGCAATAATTGCGGCAGTTTTATTAATCATGACAGTGTAAGTACTGCCAATTAAGAGGCGAGAACCTCATCTAGCAAGGTTGCTGCTTTTTCTTCATCAGTTCGCTCAGCAAGGGCTAACTCTGAAACTAAAATCTGCTTAGCTTTTGCCAACATACGTTTTTCACCAGCTGATAAACCACGATCTAAATCGCGGCGATATAAATCTCGAACAACCTCTGCCACCTTAATAACATCACCTGATGCTAATTTTTCCACATTGGCTTTGTAACGACGAGACCAGTTAGTTGGCTCTTCGGTATATGGTTGACGTAAAACATTAAATACTCGGTCTAAACCTGCGCTATCAACAACATCACGAACACCAACTAAATCAATATTCTCAGCTGGCACTCGAACTGTTAAATCCCCTTGAGCTACCTTTAAAACTAGGTAAATCTTCTCTTCGCCTTTGATTGTGCGCTTCTCGATTGCTTCAATCTGTGCTGCTCCGTGGTGTGGATAGACAACAGTTTCGCCGACTTTAAATGTCATAGGAGGAAAAGGCCTTTCGATAGGAGCCAATAATACCAGCATTTTGCGACCCATTTCACCTGCCTAAATCAGCCTTTATTTTTGAGGATATTCACCTCTTCTAGATAACCTTTAGCCATGGCAAATACCATTAAGAAAATACTTGTATTAACAATCCTGGCAACAACGTTGACAGCATGTGGTTCTGGTCAAACTGCAGAAACAAGAATGATTAAGCAAGTAACAGATGGTGTTGAAGCGCAAAGTGCTGAAATTAGATTACGTAATATTAAAATTGTTAAAAATGAGTTATCTCAAGGAATTTTAGTTGGCACCTTGGTAAATTGGTCAGATCAAACAGATGCAATAACAGGTATAAATATTGGTGGAGCTGCTGCAACATTATCTAATACAAAATTTAATCTACTAAAAAATAAGCCAATTACCTTTGTTGGAGACTCAGCAAATGCAGATGCTTTTGCTCAAATCAGTAAGGTTGCAGGTGAGCGAATTGCAATCACCTTTACCTTTGCAACTGCAACACCAGTAACAGTTGATGCTTTAGTAGTAGGCCAAGATGGAATTTATGAAAATCTAGTTAGGGCTAACTCAACTATTGCTGACCCAGTCGTAAGTGAGATTAAGCCTTAACTTTCAAATTTATAACCAAGACCTCTGATGGTCTGGATATAGGTTGGATTTGCTGGATCTTTTTCAATCTTGGCTCTTAATCTCTTAACATGAACATCTAAAGTCTTTGTATCACCAAAGTAATCAGAGCCCCAAACTCGATCAATTAATTGAGTTCTAGTTAGAACTCTTCCACTATTTCTGACTAAAAACTCAAGTAGCTCAAACTCCTTTAATGGCAAAGAAATTAGCTCTTCATTAATTTTAACTTGGTGGCGCTCAACATCAATTTTTACCGGACCAGCACTTATTAAGGAGCCCTCACCAGATTCTGAATCTCCTTGGCGACGTAGCACGGCTTTAATTCGTGCCACTAATTCCGCTTTTGAATAAGGCTTTGTTACATAATCATCAGCGCCAAGTTCTAGCCCAACCACCTTATCTACTTCAGTGTCTTTGGCAGTTAACATAATTATTGGCACATTTGACCTGGCTCTAAGTTGTTTGCAGACCTCAGTACCAGACAAACCAGGCAACATTAGATCCAATAGAACTAGATCAGCGCCCGTTTTATCAAATGCCGCAATTGCGCCATCGCCAGTATCGGCAACTGTTACCTCAAATCCTTCTTTTCCCAAAACATAAGAGAGTGCTTCAGAAAATGATGCTTCATCCTCAACTACCAATATTTTTGTCATTTATTTACCTTCCGGAAAAAGCTGATTGATTGGCGAATTACTCACAACCAAGGGAAAGCGAATAGTGAATGTACTGCCAGCACCTTCTACCGACCAGAGCGAAACATCACCACCATGATTTGTTGCAATGTGTTTAACAATGGATAGACCAAGGCCTGTGCCACCAGTCTGGCGAGAGCGAGCTGGATCAACCCGATAAAAACGTTCAAAAATTCGCTCTAAATCTTTTTCTGGAATCCCGATGCCTTGATCTGAAACTGAAATTTCTGCCAACCCATCATTATTCTTTAAAGTTATCGCAACTCTAGTTTTATCTGGGCTGTAATTGATTGCATTCTCAATTAGATTTTGAACAGCCATTGTGACTTGATTGCGATCACCATTAATTCGAGCCTCTTCAAAACTTTCATAAGCTAATACAATTTGGCGCTTCTCTGCATGTAATCGAGATTGATCAACCGCCTCTGAAATAACTTCGGCCAAATCAAAGCTCTTGCCATTTTTAAGAGGATCATCATCTTGTAATCTTGATAAATTAATAATCTCCTGCACTAAATCTGATAACCGTTTAGCCTCAGTTTGCATTCGAGAGGCAAATTTGGTGATTGCTTGCGGATCATTGCTAGCTTCTAATACCGCCTCACTTAATATCGAAAGGGCTCCAATTGGAGTTTTTAACTCATGTGAAATGTTGGCCACAAAATCTCGCCTGATCGCATCAAGTCTTCTCATCTCACTGTCATCAAATATAAGACAAGCTAATAAGCCAGCATCTCCGATGCTTACAACTCGAACCAAAAGATTGTGAGTACCTGCGCCAATCGGACCACGAGGTAGCTCCATGGTTGCATCCTGTGGATTACCTGATCGTCGAACAGCACGGATTAAATTAATTAACTCTTTATTTAAGATTCTGTCATCTTTGATTAAGTTAAAGTTTGCGATTTTTTCTGAGTAGTAAATAACTTGATCAGTTGAGTTAACAACAATTGATTCAGCATCCATTGCTCGTAATAAATCAAAGCTTTGCGTAGATAAATCATTTTGGGGTGGCAGGTTTACCTGTGGTGCTCTCTGCTTTTGTTTAAATCCCCAGATCACCCCCTTATCGTATGAGGCGCGGGCGGCTTTGGTTAACCAAAAGTTAGCCAGGGTGGGGTTAATCCCAATTTTTAACCAATTATTAAAGACCTGTTCACTCACCTCCCCGCACCAGCACGTAATTGCGATTACCTTTAGCCAATGCGTGAGCAATTTCAAGAAGAGTTAGATGGCGTGAGCGCCACCCTGGTGGATATGGCCGGGCTGGTTAAAACCGCTATGCAAAATGCGACCACCGCTCTTTTGACCGCCGATCTAGCACTAGCAGAAAAAGTTATCGCCGATGATTTAATTATCGATGAAATCCAACGTGATCTTGATGCTAAAACAATAAATTTAATTGCCAGACAAAGCCCAGTTGCAACTGATTTAAGAACTTTAGTCACCTCACTGCGTATGAGTGCTGATTTGGAGCGAATGGGAGATCTTGCCCATCACATCGCTAAATCTGCCCGAATGAGATATCCAGCAACCGCAGTTCCACCTGAGCTATCTCTAACGATTGAAG
>JBEAVA010000064.1:0-4681 GCA_041161165.1 Actinomycetota bacterium | reverse complement strand
AAGCAAAGATTTGCAAATGCATTAATTAAAGCTTATCCAGTCAAGGCTGGCTGGATCTCTTGGCTTAATGGACAGACTGTGGTTTGTCGATGCGAAGAGGTTTCAGTTGATAATTTAAAGTTTGCAATTGATGAACTCGGTGCCACCGATTCGAGAACTGCAAAGCTACTAACAAGGTGCGGTATGGGTTTATGCCAAGGAAGAGTTTGTGGCCGATCAGTTGTTGATCTGGTAGCAGCAGAATTAAATATCTCACCTTCTGATACCGATCGATTTTCTGCCGTCAATCGACCAATTATTTCGCCAATTCCACTTGGTGTTTTAGCAAAGGGCGAATAGGGTTTAGCCATGACAACATCAAAGCCATGGCATGGAGTTTTAACTGCAACCGCACTTCCATTTAGAGCAGATCTTTCTATTGATTTTGACAAGTATGCCGAACACATTAAATGGCAAGCAGAAAATGGAGTTCATGGCGCAATACCTAACGGCTCACTTGGCGAGTATCAAGTATTAACTCCTGAGGAACGCACTAAGGTTTTAAAAACCGCCCTTGATGCCGCACCTACCGGATTTAATGTTGTGCCAGGTGTTGCAGCTTACGGAGCAGCTGAGTCGCGCAGATGGACTGAGCAAGCTGCTGAGATGGGCGCTAAATGCGTAATGCTTTTGCCACCAACCGCCTACCGTGCCAATGATGAAGAGATTATCGCTCACTACAAAGAGGTGAGCAAGGTTGGATTACCGATTATTGCTTATAACAACCCTTTTGATACCAAGGTTGATTTGACCCCACAATTAGTTGGCCGAATTGCAGAGGCTGCCGAAAACGTTGTAGCAATCAAAGAGTTTTCCGGTGATGTGCGCCGAGTTTGGCAGTTACACCACTACGCCCCAAGAATTGAAGTACTAGTTGGTGCTGATGATGTGTTGCTTGAATTATCAACTGGTGGTGTAGTTGGTTGGATTGCTGGTTTTCCAAATGCACTACCTAAAGAATCTGTTGAGCTTTATAACCTCTGTTTGGCTGGAAAATATGCTGAAGCCAAGCCAATTTATGCTGCAGTTCATAATCTCTTTAATTGGGACAGTCGAAAAGAGTTTATTGTTGCAATCAAAGTAGCAATGGAAGCGGTCGGTCGCTATGGCGGACCAACTAGATTGCCTAGATTGCCACTTCCAGCTAATGATTTAGCACAGCTAAATAAAGATATTAAGCAAGTACTAGATTTCTATAAAAATAGAAAATAGTTAAATGAAAAATAGTCTGCGCACCGTAACCACGGTTGAATCGCACACTGAGGGAATGCCTACCCGGGTAGTTACTGCCGGGATTGAAGAGATCCCAGGTAAAACAATGTTTGAAAAGCGCATGAACTTCATGGCTAACATGGATTACATCCGGCAGTGGCTTATGTATGAACCCCGTGGTCACCCTGCGATGAGTGGGGCTATTCTGCAAAAACCAACCAGAGCTGATGCTGACTGGGGTGTTATTTTCATTGAAGTTTCGGGGTGTTTGCCAATGTGTGGTCATGGCACCATTGGAGTTGCCACGGTTTTAGTTGAAAAGAATTTAGTTGCTGTCACTGAACCAATCACCACAGTACGACTTGATACCCCGGCAGGATTAGTTGTTGTTGATGTTCAAGTCAAAGCCGGCAAAGCCGAAAAGGTGACATTAACAAATGTTCCCTCATTTTCTTATCAATTAGATCAAACTGTAGAAGTTCCTGGCTATGGGAAAATTAAATATGACATGGCATTTGGTGGAAATTTTTATGCAATCATTCCAATTGATCGAGTGGGAATAGATTTCAAACGAGAAAATGGCCAAAAGTTTTTAACAGCTGGTCTTGCAATTAGTGATGCTATTAATCAACAAAACAGACCTGTTCATCCAGAGAATCCTGATATTGCAGTTTGTCACCATATTGATTTTATAGCCCCAGGTAAGAACCCATTACATTGGAAAAATGCCATGGCTATTCATCCTGGTTGGTTTGATAGATCTCCATGTGGAACAGGAACTAGTGCCCGATTGGCACAGATGGTTGCCAGAGGTGAATTTAAAGACTCTGATGTGTTGATAAATGAATCTTGGATTGGCTCCCAGTTTGAAGGAAGAATTAAAGAGCACACAAACGTTGCCGGCCTAGATGCAATTGTGCCAACAGTTACCGGAAGAGCCTGGGTAATGGGTGAGGCAACTTGGTTGTTAGATCCAACAGATCCATTTCCAAATGGATTTATAGTTTAAATCTTCTGCGTAAGCATCTCTATTTTTCGCGCAAGCGCGCCACCAACCATGGCATGAAGCTTAGTTCCCTCAGGTAAATACTCCTCTGAAATAATTTCACCTTGCTCATGTACCGCACTTACTAAATCTCCTCTATTAAATGGAATTACTGCATTAACCTCCACCTTTGGTTTTGGTAGCGCAGAATCAATTGCTTTAACCAAAGTTTCAATGCCATAACCAGTTCGGGCTGAGATCGCATAGGCATTACTTTCCTTCCTTAGCAGCTCCATCAAAACCTCAGGTGCGGCAACATCAGCTTTGTTAATTGCAATTATTTCCATAATCTCACCGCCACCAATTTCAGTGATTACTTCCCGCACGGCTCGTAATTGTTCGGTTGGGTCTGGATGAGCGCCATCAACAACATGCACGATTAAATCTGATTGAGAAACCTCTTCTAGGGTTGATTTAAAAGCCTCCACCAATTGGTGCGGTAGATGCCTAACAAATCCCACGGTATCGACCAATGTATAAATGCGCCCATCACTACTTTGGGTTTTTCTAACAGTTGGATCCAAGGTAGCAAATAATGCATTTTCAACTAATACATCCGCTCCCGTAAGTCGATTTAAGAGAGATGATTTACCAGCATTTGTGTAACCGGCGATCGCAACCGATGGAATATTGTTTTTACGCCGTTCATTTCGCTTGGTATCGCGAGAAACTTTCATCTCTTTAATCTCACGGCGCAATTTAGACATCTTGTCATTAATTCTTCGTCTATCTGTTTCAATTTTCGTTTCACCAGGACCGCGTCCACCAATACCACCCGCTTGTCTTGATAAAGATTCACCCCAACCACGAAGCCTTGGCAACATGTAAGACATTTGCGCTAACTCAACCTGCGCTTTACCTTCCCGACTCTTTGCATGCTGAGCAAAAATATCTAAAATCAATGCAGTTCGATCGATCACCTTTACTTTAACTTTTTGCTCCAAAGTTCTAAGTTGTGCAGGAGATAGCTCACCATCACAAACAACTGTGTCAGCTCCAGTTGCTACTACCGCTTCTCGAACCTCTTTAACCTTTCCTGAACCAATAAAGGTTGCAGAATCTGGTTTATCACGTCGCTGAATCAGAGCCTCCATAACCTGTGATCCAGCAGTCTCCGCCAATGCTGCTAATTCTTTAATTGAATTATCTGCATCCTTGGCGCTGCCTTCAGTCCATACGCCAACTAACACAACTTTTTCTAATCGTAATTGACGGTACTCAGCATCGGAAACATCTTGTAACTCTGTTGATAAGCCACTTACCCGGCGAAGTGCTTGTCGATCTTGCAGGTCTTGGTTGTCACTTTCTGGCGAATCCTGTAATTCATAATCTGCAACCGCTTGAGCATTTTCTCTAATTAATGTATCTATATCTATCTCAAGACCATCTTCTTCACCAAACTTATTTTTACTCACAGATACTTATCCAACTCAACCTCTTTAACTAATACTGCCGGTCCAGTTAAGGTCGCATTGCTGTGGCCATCAATTTCAACCATTAATCTGCCACCTGGTGGATTGATAACCCATTTGATTGGAAGAGACTTTCTCTTTTCAATGCTGGCAGCAAGTGCAACTGCACATGTACCGGTTCCACAAGATTGAGTCTCACCCACTCCTCGCTCATGCACCCGCATTTGTAACTCGCCATTTTCTAGAAACTTAACAAACTCAATATTTACCCCATCTGGATACTCCGAAGCTGGCTCAACTATTGGCTGAGTTTTCAGGTCGCCAATTAGACTCATATCATCAACAAACACCACTGCATGTGGATTGCCCATATCAATATTAAATCCACGAAAAGTATTGCCATTTACACTCACTTTTATCTCACCAGGAATTTGACTTACTTGTCCCATATTCACTGCAATATCACCATCATCTGGTACTGAAAGAAACTTTCGACCATCCCTAGTATTAATTGCATAGATTCCACTGCCCTGATGATTATTTTGCGTAAGATATCGAGCCATTACTCGAATTCCATTTCCACACATTTCAGCAACACTGCCATCAGCATTTAGATAATCCATAAACCACTGGCCATCTTTTTTAACTATCTTTATAAACCCATCACTGCCAACCCCAGCTTTTCGATCACAAATTCGCTTTACCTGCTCTGGGGTAAATTTAAGCTGATCTGCTTCATCAAAGACCAGCACAAAATCATTGTGTGTGCCATGGCCATAGGTAGCTTTTATCATTAATTAATACTAGCCAACAGTTTTTCTAACTGGCCGGCCTTACTTTCTGGCGCTAACCATTTAATTCGATCATCCCGAGAGAACCATGTCTCTTGCCGTCTGGCATATGCCCGAGTGACTCGTTTGGTCTCCTCTTTTGCAAATGCTTCATCATATTCACCATTTAAATAATTCATTAT
>JBEAVA010000063.1:0-13123 GCA_041161165.1 Actinomycetota bacterium | reverse complement strand
TCGTGGTGTGGTTACGTATGTTCGAGTTGTTGATGGCCATCTTTCACCACGAGATCAAATTCAAATGTATTCAACGGGTGTGCGACATGAAATGCTAGAGGTTGGCGTGATATCGCCAGAGCCATTTGCAAGTAAAGGTTTAGGTGTTGGCGAAGTGGGTTATTTAATTACCGGCGTTAAGGATGTTAGACAATCTCGAGTTGGCGACACTGTGACTACCTATAACAACCCAGCAACAGTGCCCCTTGCAGGTTATGCAGATCCAAAACCGATGGTATTTTCTGGATTATTTCCATTAGATGGCGCGGAGTATCCAATGCTGCGTGAAGCTCTAGATAAATTGCAATTAAATGATGCAGCACTAGTTTTTGAACCAGAATCTTCAGCTGCCCTTGGCTTTGGATTTCGTTGCGGTTTCTTAGGTTTATTACATATGGAGATTGTGCGAGAGAGATTAGAGCGAGAAGCTGGTTTGACTTTAATTTCTACGGCGCCCAGCGTGGTTTATAACGTAACTTTAGATGATGGTAAGAAGTTAACTGTTACTAATCCATCTGAGTATCCAGATGGAAAAATTGCCGAGGTAAATGAACCAATTGTTAAAGCAACAATATTGGCGCCGAGTGAGTTTATTGGCACCATCATGGAACTATGCCAACAGCGCAGAGGCATACAAAAAGGCATGGATTATTTATCTGAGGATCGGATTGAGATTCGCTACACATTACCTTTGGCTGAAATAGTTTTTGATTTCTTTGATCAACTTAAATCCAGGACACGTGGATATGCATCATTAGATTACGAACCAATTGGGGAAGAGGCTGGTGATTTGGTTAAGGTCGATATCTTGTTGCAAGGTGAAAAAGTTGATGCTTTTAGTCAAATAGTTCATCGAGATAAGGCATATACCTACGGTGTGAAGATGACTGAGAAGTTAAAAGAATTGATTCCTCGCCAACAGTTTGAGGTTCCAATTCAAGCAGCGATCGGTGCAAAAATTATTGCACGTGAAAACATCCGTGCTATTCGTAAAGATGTGTTGGCTAAATGTTATGGCGGAGATATAACAAGAAAGCGCAAATTGCTTGAGAAGCAAAAAGAGGGTAAGAAGCGAATGAAGATGGTCGGCAGAGTTGAGGTACCACAGGAAGCCTTTATTGCCGCCTTAACCACAGATTCAGATAAAGCGAGTGAAAAGAAAAAGTAAGTGAATCTTGCCTTTTATATTCACATTCCTTATTGCGTCAAAAGGTGTGGTTACTGCGACTTTAATACTTACACACCAAGTGAGTTGAAAATAACTGAAGGTTTGGCTCAAATCTCTAACTCATACATTGATTTACTACTGATGGAAATCAAAGCGGCAAAGTCGCAGGTCAGCCAGAGCGCTAATGTGCCATCAATCTTCTTTGGCGGAGGAACGCCATCACTTATGCAACCAGATGATATTGGTCGAGTGATTTCTACAATCATATCTGAATTCACACTTCTACCAGATGCTGAAATTACTATGGAATGTAACCCTGACACCGTAACGAAGGAAAGTTTGGCTGCCTTTCGAGCAATGGGCGTGAATCGTGTTTCATTTGGTATGCAGTCGGCAGTTAAGCATGTACTTGCAACTCTTGATCGCACTCATAATCCCGAGAATCTATTGCAGGCTACAACCTGGGCAAAGGAGGTTGGATTCTCTGAGATTTCAGTTGATTTAATTTATGGAACACCTGGGGAGTCTTTAGCTGATTGGCAAACATCTATTGATGCAGCTCTTACTCTTCCAATCACACACATTTCAGCTTATGCATTAATCATTGAAGAGGGCACAAAATTAGCTGCTCAGATTAAACGTGGTGAAGTAGCGCAAGTAGATGATGATTTAACTGCTGAGAAATACCTGGTTGCAGATAAAGCATTTACTGCAGCGGGATTTGAATGGTATGAGTTGAGTAATTGGGCAAAATCTGGATCATTAAGTAAACATAATTTGGCATATTGGTCAGGTGATAATTGGTGGGGTGCAGGACCTGGTGCCCATTCACATTTAAATGGGAAAAGATTTTGGAATGTTAAACATCCTAATTTGTATAAAGAGAGAGTTCTTGCAAATCAATCACCAGTTGCAGATTCAGAAGTTCTTGAAGAATTGCAGATTGAAAGTGAAAGATTGATGTTGTCTTTAAGATTGCCAAGCGGCTTAGATAAACAAAGTTTAAATGAGCTTCAACTTGCAGAGCTTTCAAGTTATGTCGAAAGTGGTCATTTAGATCAAGCAAATTGGAATCAAGGCCGAGCAACTTTAACCTTAAATGGTCGTCTAATCGCCGACCGAATACTAAGACAAATACTCTTGTAGTAGCGTTGCCTTATGAATAACGCGATGCCAGGTCGGCAACTAGAAATCCTCAAAGCGATTGTGGATGAGTATGTTGCAACCGAAGAGCCAGTAGGCTCTAAGAAGCTTGCAACGCGCGCGGGGTTAGGCGTTTCACCGGCAACAATAAGAAACGAGATGGCTTTACTTGAGGATGCCGGGTTAATAACGCAACCTCACACTAGTGCGGGCAGAATTCCGACTAATAAAGGTTATCGAGTATTTGTTGATCAATTAGCTAAAGTAAAACCTTTATCCTCTGCTGAACGTAAAGCGATTGAGAACTTTTTAGATGGCGCAACAGATTTAGATGATGTTATATCCCGAACTGTTAGATTATTAGCCCAGGTAACTAAGCAAGTTGCAGTAGTCCAATATCCATCATTAATCAAGGCAAAGGTCCGTCACATTGAATTGGTCTTATTAAACCCAAATCGAGTAATGATTGTCTTAATCACCGATGCCGGTCGAGTTGAACAGCGAATGGTTGAATTAGCATTTGAAATCACTGAAGGCGCACTTTCTGACCTACATAAAAAAGTCAATTCACTTATCGCTACACAATCGCTTTCAAATGTGGCTAGCAAATTAGAGAGTTTGTCTTGTAATTATCGTGGCAATGATAAATCCAATATTGTTGTGATAATTACAACTTTAATTGAAATGGCAATTGAGCATCCAGAGGAGAAAGTTGTTTTAGCTGGAGCTTCAAATCTTGCACGAGCTAACCAGGATTTATCGAGCAGCATTCACCCAATTTTAGAGGCGTTAGAGGAGCAGGTGGTTTTACTTAGATTGCTTTCTGGCACAGATTCATCGGTTAAAGTTGAAATTGGTGATGAACAAAGTGAAAAGAGTTTGAGAAAAACCAGCTTAGTAAAGGTTGGTTATGCAGATATCGGAGCACTTGGAATTTTAGGACCAACTCGAATGGATTACGCATCATCGATTTCAGCGGTTAATGCAGTTGCAAATTATGTAGGTAGATTTTTGACGGAGAATAAGTAAAAGATGGCTGATCTTTATGAAACCCTTGGCGTCGATCGGGATGCAAGTTTTGATGAAATTAAGAAGGCTTATCGCAAACTAGCACGCAATTATCATCCAGATGTAAACCCTGATCCAAAGATGGCTGATAAGTTCAAAGAGATTACTGCTGCTTATGAAGTTTTAAGTGATCCAGATAAACGTCAAAATTACGATATTGGTGGAAGTGGTTTTGGTGGTGGATTTTCAAATGCAGGCTTTGGATTTGGCGACATCATGGATGCATTTTTTGGCGGGGGACAGCAACGCGGCCCACGGCCACGAACTAGGCCTGGACAAGATGCATTAATTAGAGTCGAGGTAGATCTTAAGGAAGCAACATTTGGTTGTGAACGAGATTTAAATGTTGATACCGCGGTAGTTTGTTCTAAATGTGGTGGTAGTGGATGTGCTAATAATTCTCGTCCGCGCACCTGTGATATTTGTAAAGGACGTGGTGAAACACAACAAGTAGCACGTTCGATTTTAGGTCAGGTAATGACTAGTCGGCCTTGTGCTAGCTGCCAAGGTTTTGGTTCAGTAATTTCTGACCCATGCACCGAGTGTGCTGGTGATGGGCGTGTTCGTTCGCGAAAAAGTATTCCAATAAAAATTCCAGCAGGTGTTGAGACCGGCAATCGCATTCAATTAAGTGGGCAAGGTGAGGTTGGCCCTGGTGGTGGCAATGCTGGTGATTTATATGTTGAGATTGTTGAGCTCGCGCACGAGTATTTAATTAGAGAAGAGAATAATCTTCACATTTCAATTGCAATACCGATGACATCCGCCGCTTTAGGCACAACAGTAACTATCGCAACTTTTGATGGTGATCAAAAAGTTGAAATCAAAGAGGGTACGCAAAGTGGTTCAACGGTAGTTCTAAAAGGATTGGGAGTAACAAAGTTGCGAGGAAGTGGACGGGGTGACTTAATAGTTCATATCGAGGTAGTAATTCCTGGCAAACTTAATAAGGAGCAAAGTGAATTACTTCGTAAATTTGCTCATTCTAGAAATGAAGATAGTAGCAAGGTTGTAATCCATAAAAATGGCGATCAAGGTTTTTTTAGCAAGGTAAGAAGCGCTTTCCGGTAGTGCTCACCTTATTTTTTACTGACCAAATAAATAATGGCAGCACTCAGAACTCAAACGTTAGACAAAGAAGAAGCACATCATGCAATAAAGGTTTTAAGGTTGAAACATGGTGAAGTAATAAAGATTTCAGATGGTGTAAAAAAGTGGGTATCTGGCCCAATAATTGAAATATCAAAAAAAGAATTGACGATATCGGTTTCAGAAAAAGGTGAGTTTGAAGAAAAGTTTCCTGAACTAGTTTTAGTGCAAGCCGTTACAAAATCTGACAGAAATAAAGAGATGCTTGAACTAGTGGTCGAGGCAGGTGTAGATCGAATAATCCCATGGCAAGCAGAGCGATCAATAAGCAAGTGGCAATCTGACTCTGCGCAAAAGTGGGAAATTAGTATTAAGGAGGCTTGTAAACAGGCCAGACAAATCAGATTGCCCAAACTTATGCCAATGTTAACGACCGCCGGTGTAGTTGAATTATTAAGCAACGATGCTCAGGCAATAGTTTTTCATGAATCTGCCGCTGAAAAATTTGCTCAACTGCAATTAACCGATTCACTAAAATCTATATTCCTAGTTATTGGACCTGAAGGCGGAATAAGTCCAAGCGAGCTATCGATATTTGAAAATGGGGGCGGTAAAATATACCGATTGTTCAAACTAAGTTAGGACGGTGGTAGTGATGGATTGTTTATTTTGTAAGGTAATTGACGGAACTATTCCTGCAAAAATCGTGAAGAAATCCGAGTTATTTACTGCCTTCAACGATATAACTCCGCAAGCGCCAACTCATGTATTGATTATTCCTAACAAACATTTTACAAATATGGCAGAGGTTGCTAACTCTGATCCTGTTTTAGCTGGAGAGATTTTTAGGGCTGCCGGGCAGATCGCAAGCGAGAATGGTTTAGAGAGTTACCGAATGAATGTAAACACTGGCGCTGCTGCTGGCCAATCTGTATTTCACGCTCACTTACACCTTCTGGCAGGCAGGTCATTCGCATGGCCGCCAGGTTAAATATAGAATTAAAGTAATGGACCCGATCGTATTAAAAGTACCGGCTGCATTTCCCATGGTCACATTAGTAGGCCCAGGAGATACCAATCTTAGAATTTTAGAAAATCACTTCCCGCAGTTAGCAATTACTGTGCGAGGTAATGAAATTTATGTCAAAGGTGAGATAGAGCAATCTAAGCAATTTGTAGGTTTAGTTGAAGAGTTAATTGCAATTTTACGTAGTGGCCAAACTCTAACCTCCGATATGGTGCGCAGATCTATTGGCATGATTAAACAAGATCCAGCCGAGCACCCAGCTGAGGTTTTATCGCTGAATATTTTAAGTAATCGCGGCAAAACAATTAGGCCAAAAACTTCAAATCAGAAGAAGTATGTAGATGCAATCGATACAAATACCATCACATTTGGAATTGGTCCAGCTGGATCAGGTAAGACATATCTTGCGATGGCAAAGGCCATCCAGTCCCTACAGGCAAAACAAGTTAACCGAATTATTTTGACTAGACCTGCGGTAGAAGCCGGTGAGCGATTAGGATTTTTGCCAGGAACTTTGCACGAAAAAATTGATCCATACCTACGCCCATTATTTGATGCCTTACATGACATGATTGATCAAGATGCAATTCCACGTCTAATGAACTCGGGTGTAATTGAAGTGGCACCCCTGGCCTATATGCGAGGTCGCACTTTAAATGACGCCTTTATCATTTTAGATGAAGCTCAGAATACAACTGCTGAACAAATGAAAATGTTTTTGACTCGTCTTGGATTTGGTTCAAAGATGGTTGTAACTGGTGATATTACGCAGGTTGATTTACCTAACAACTCTCAGTCTGGATTGAAAATTGTGCAAGATATTTTGAAGGATGTTGAGGATATTGCTTTTATGTATTTAAATGCTGAAGATGTTGTCCGCAATAGATTAGTCGGCGATATCGTCACTGCTTATGGGCACTGGGATGAAAATATCTCAAAAAGCACATTCCCAATTCGAAGCGGAAAAGGTGATCGATAATCGATTCAAGTAGTTACTTGAATTAATCGCCATGAAAATAGATTTAGTAAATAACTCTTCAGTTCAATGCAATGAATCTGCTATCGCATCAGTTTCTGAATTTGCGTTAAAGAAAATGGGAATCCATCAAGAGTCAGAGCTCGGAATTAGATTTGTAAATGAGGATGAAATGTCGCAGTTACATGTTAAGTGGATGGATCTTGCAGGGCCTACAGATGTGCTTTCATTCCCTATGGATGAGTTAAAGCCAAACTCAGCTGCAAATGGACCGGGAGTAATTGGCGACATTGTTTTATGCCCAGCTTATGCTGAGAAAAATGGAAAGCAATCTTTAGAGAAAGAATTAGAGTTACTAACAGTTCACGGGGTGCTTCATCTTTTGGGATTTGATCATGAGGATGTCGATGATGAAAAGAAAATGTTTGCCTTGCAGGAGGAGATACTAAAGTATTTCCACACTTTTCATGGTTATTTTCTTGCTTCTCTTTGCAGGACTTCTTGCGGGCTGTGAGTCAGCACTAACCTCACTTTCTAGGTTGCTGATAGAAGAGTTGGTAGAGAAATATCCCAAATACAATAAGCGGTTTGATGGATTTGTTGAAAATCCTGCTCGCTACCTAAATGTACTTCTCTTAGTTCGTAAAAGTTGTGAGTTAACAGCAACAGCATTAGTTGCAACTTCGTTTGTCGATAATGCTTCAAATAAAAGTTTGGCCTTAGCTGAAGCCATAATTTTGATGGTAGCAATTTCCTATGTAATCGTTGGAGTTGGGCCAAGAACTTTGGGAAAGCAACATGCTCCAAAGTGGTCTAAGCCTGCAATAACAATTGCATACTTCCTTTCTCAAGTTTTAGGTCCGCTGACAAACTTATTAATCAAAATTGGTAATGCAATTACGCCTGGAAAGGGATTTAAATCTGGCCCCTTTTCAACAGAGGCTGAATTTAGAGATCTAGTAGATCAAGCAAGTGAAAGCGGATTTGTAGAAGAGTCAGAGCGAGAAATGATCCATTCAGTTTTCGATTTAGGCGAAACAATGGTTAGAGAGTTAATGATTCCTAGAACTGAAATGGTTTGGATTGAGTCTGGAAAAAATCTACGACAAGCACTTTCGCTTGCACTTCGATCAGGATTTACTCGCATCCCAGTTATCTCTGAGAATTTAGACAACGTGGTTGGAATTGCCTACGTTAAGGATTTGGCTAAGCGGGTTCATGAGAATAGAGATGCTGAACAAAATGAGTTTGTGGAGGAGCATTTAAGAAAAGCAACCTTCATTCCAGAGACCAAAACTGCTGATGAGCTGTTAAAGCAGATGCAACGAGATCAAATCCACATGGCTGTAGTAGTTGATGAGTATGGTGGCACAGCAGGATTGATTACGATTGAAGATATTTTAGAAGAGATCGTTGGTGAGATTGCAGATGAGTATGACGATGATGAAACAGTTGAGATTGAGTGGCTTAGTGATGTTAAGGCTAGAGTTTCTGCGCGTTTGCATGTAGAGGATTTTGCTGAAAAATTTGATACTGAATTTACGCCAGAAGAAATAGAGGATGTTGACAGTATTGGTGGATTGATTGCAAAGCACTTAGGACGTATTCCAATTCCAGGAAGCACAATTACCGTTCCAGGATGGAAATTAACTGCAGAGCGCCCAGCAGGCAGACGCCATCGAATCGCTACCGTACTAGTTGAGAAAATTGCCGAAGCGAGTCAAATAACCGATCAGTTGTAAGATGATCTAATGCGTATCGTTAGATTTACCGCACCAGTGGAATTAGGTGTTGGAAATGAACCATTATTTGGAGTATTAAACGATAAAGATTCAATTTTAGTTTTACGCGGAGATCCAATTTATGCCGGGATCGTTCCACAAGATAAGACTTTGAAATTAAGTGATGTAAAACTTTTAGCTCCAGTTATTCCTAGAAGTAAGGTTGTTTGTATCGGCAAGAATTATGCCGACCATGCTGCAGAGATGGATTCAGTAGTACCAAGTGAGCCAATTATTTTTATTAAACCAAATACTTCCGTGATAGGTCCAAACGAAACAATTATCTGGCCCCGTATGAGTGAGCGAGTTGATCATGAAGCTGAGCTTGCAGTTGTTATTGGCCGGATTTGCAAAGAGGTACCGGCTGCTAAATATAAAGATGTGATTTTTGGGTACACCTTGGCAAATGATGTGACTGCCCGTGATTTACAAAAAAAGGATGGCCAGTGGAGTCGCGCGAAAGGTTTTGACACTTTTTGCCCACTTGGGCCGTGGATTGAAACCGAGTTTGTTCCAGCAGAGCAAGGGATAACAGCTACTTTAAATGGTGAGGTAAAGCAGTCATCAAAACTTTCGGAAATGATATTTAAGATTCCACAGATTATTGAGTTTGTTACCAATGTTATGACCTTACTTCCTGGGGATGTAATTTTGACTGGAACTCCAGCTGGTATTGGTGCTATGCCAGCGGGTTCAACTATTTCGGTAGCAATTGATGGTTTAGGCACTCTTACCAATAAGGTCTCCTCTCGTGTCCAATAAATCACAAGTTAGAGTTAGATTCGCCCCGTCACCAACGGGTGATCTGCATGTTGGAAACATTAGAACCGCATTGTTTGATTGGGCTTATGCCAGACATACCGGTGGGAAATTAATATTCCGAATAGAAGATACCGATACTGAACGAGTAACTGATCAATATATAAAAGCTGCCATTGATACGTTGAAGTGGCTTGGCTTAAATTGGGATGAGGGACCTGAAGTTGGCGGGGAGTACGGACCTTATTTGCAATCTCAACGATTAGAAATTTATGCCACCTGGGCACAGAAATTTTTAGATCAAGGTGATGCCTATCATTGCTATTGCAGCGCAGAGGAGTTGGAAGAGCGACGTTCGGCGCAAATGAAAAGCAATCAAGCACCTGGATATGACGGTAAATGCCGAGATTTATCAGCGCAACAAGTTAGCGAATATAAATCATTAGGTCGAAAACCAGTTGTCAGAATGAGAATGCCAGATGGTGAAACTGTTTTTGTGGATGCCATTCGGGGTGAGGTTAAGTTTGAGCATAAGTATGTGCCAGATTTTGTTTTAGCAAGAGCTGATGGCTCACCGCTTTATACCTTGGCAGTTGCAGTTGATGATGTGCTGATG
The DNA here is from genome assembly GCA_041161165.1 of Actinomycetota bacterium. Classification (GTDB taxonomy): domain Bacteria; phylum Actinomycetota; class Actinomycetes; order Nanopelagicales; family Nanopelagicaceae; genus Nanopelagicus. The sequence goes on along the minus strand of JBEAVA010000063.1, from coordinate 3,457 downwards.
AAAATAACTCATGTTTTAAGGGGTGAGGATTTATTATCTTCAACTCCAAGACAAATTCGAGTTTATCAAGCTATGGGTGTTGCCGAATCTGATTACCCAATATTTGCTCACCTACCATAGAGCAAGGCTTCTTGCCTGAGGCAATTTGTAATTATTTAGCACTCCTTGGTTGGTCACCAGGAGATGACAAAGAAAATATCACAATGCAAGAGTTAGTTGATCTGTTTACTGTGGAAAGGGTAAATAGCAGCCCGGCTCGATTTGATATGAAGAAACTAGAGGCTATTAATGGCGACAAGATTCGAGCTCTTACTATAGATAAGTTTCTTGAGTGGTCGATACCCTTTTTAGTAAACGCCACACCAAGGTAATTACCGGAAATGATCAGGAGATTGCAGTAGTTAAATCTGCCTTGCCAATTATTCAAGAGCGCATAGTTAAGTTGGCTGAAATCCCAGCCATGCTTAACTTCCTATTTGTGAAGGATTTTAAAGTTGAGGCTGAGGAGCTGGGTAAATTACAAGATGAATCCTCGCAAAATGTATTAAAGGTGGCATTGACGAAAGTTGAGCCATTGCAATCTTGGGATCACGTTGGCATTGAAGCGGTATTGCGAAGTGCGCTAATTGATGAACTTGGTTTAAAACCTCGCATCGCCTTTAGTGCATTGCGGATTGCAGTAACTGGTTCTCACATCTCACCACCATTATTTGAATCACTTGAATTATTAGGTAAGGAGCGCTCGATCGCTCGAATAAAGGCGGTAATTTCCAAATAAATTGTGGTGCAGGGTATTCTTAGCCTGTAAGAAATTTACTATTGGGGTATGGGGTAATTGGTAGCCCAGCTGATTCTGGTTCAGCTTGTCTAGGTTCGAGTCCTGGTACCCCAGCGATAAAGTAAAGTTTTACCGTACGGCTCCGTCGTCTAGTGGCCTAGGACTCTGGCTTCTCAAGCCAGCTACGGGGGTTCGAATCCCCTCGGAGCTACATTAATTACTTACTATTTTTAAGTAAGTAATCACTTAATCTGGCAGCGGTAGCAACAACAGCTGCGGAGTGAATTCTGCCAGGTTGTCTACTTAATCTTTCAATCGGTCCACTGATACTAACTGCAGCGATAACTTTATTATTTGGCCCACGAACTGGCGCAGAAACTGATGCAACACCAGCCTCCCTTTCACCAACTGATTGCGCCCAACCGCGACGCCTAACTGCTGAAAGATTTGCTGCCGTAAATTTTGCATTTACTAACCCGCGATGAAGTTTATCTGGCTCTTGCCAAGCTAATAATATTTGCGCGGCTGAGCCTGCTTGCATGGTTAAGACAGTTCCAACTGGTACTGAATCTCGCAAGCCAGTTAATCGCTCTGCTGTTGCAACGCAGATTCTTAGATCACCTTGGCGACGATACAACTGAGCACTCTCACTTGTTGCATCACGTAGAGCGGTAAGGGCCGGGGAGGCAATCGCCAATAATTTATCTTCGCCAGCAGCGGCAGCTAACTCAGCTGATCTGCCACCAAGCACAAATCTTCCAGAAAAATCTCGACTTACCAATCGGTGGTGCTCCAGGGCTACCGCTAAGCGATGGGCGGTTGGCCGGGCAATGCCAGTTGCAGAAACTAAATCACTTAAGGATTGCGGGCCGGCTTCAAGGGCGGCAAGAATTTTCACCGCTTTATCTAATACACCAACTCCGCTATTCTTACCGTCCACACTCTGATAATGCCATCTCAACTAGTGAGAAGCAAATCTAAGTGCAGACCTACAAGATTTCTTAAAGGGAGCTAGTTTTAAAATGGGCAAGACATTAGCGGAGAAAATTTGGACAGAGCACATTGTCTCTGCCACTGCTGGTGAACCAGATTTACTTTATATTGATCTACACCTCATTCATGAGGTAACTAGCCCACAAGCGTTTGATGGCCTACGCCTGGCAAATCGAAAGGTGCGCCGGCCAGAGCTGACCATTGCAACTGAAGACCACAATGTGCCAACTTTAAATATTGATAAGCCAATTGCTGATCCAGTATCTAAATTACAGGTTGATACGCTGCGTAAAAATTGTGCCGAGTTTGGTGTACGCCTGCACTCATTAGGTGATGTGGAGCAGGGAATTGTTCATGTGGTTGGACCGCAGTTAGGAATTACCCAACCAGGCATGACGATTGTTTGCGGCGACTCCCACACCTCAACTCATGGTGCTTTTGGTGCGCTCGCATTTGGTATTGGTACAAGTGAGGTCGAACATGTATTGGCCACGCAAACTCTGCCGCTGTTGCGCCCTAAAACTATGGCTATTAATGTTGAAGGTAAGTTAAAGCCAGGTGTGACAAGTAAAGATATTATCTTGGCAGTAATTGCCAAAATTGGAACTGGTGGCGGCCAGGGTTACATTCTTGAGTATCGCGGAAGTGCTATCCGAGATTTATCCATGGAGGCACGAATGACAATTTGCAACATGTCCATTGAAGCAGGAGCCAGAGCTGGATTAATTGCCCCAGACCAAATCACTATCGATTATGTTAAAGGAAAGCCACACGCACCAACAGGTGCTGACTGGGATGCTGCTGTTGCATACTGGAAGACATTAACAACTGATGCTGATGCAAAATTTGATAAAGAGGTTGATCTAAATGCTGATGAATTGGCACCATTTGTAACCTGGGGAACTAATCCAGGACAAGGATTGCCATTAAGTGCTGCAGTTCCAAACCCAGCAGATTTTACTAATGCTGAAGATCGTGGCGCTGCCGAGCGAGCACTTGAATATATGGATTTAAAGCCAGGCACACCACTTAAATCAATTAAGGTTGACACAGTTTTCTTAGGTTCATGTACTAATGGTCGAATTGAAGATTTGCGATCTGCTGCCTCAATTATTAAGGGTAAGAAAATTGCATCCTCACTCCGATTACTAGTTGTTCCAGGATCAGCTCGCGTGAGATTACAAGCTGAATCTGAAGGATTAGATAAGGTATTTTTAGATGCTGGTGCTGAGTGGCGAAGTGCGGGCTGTTCAATGTGTTTAGGAATGAACCCAGATCAGTTGAAACCAGGAGAGCGTGCTGCCTCCACAAGCAATCGAAACTTTGAAGGACGCCAAGGAAAAGGTGGACGAACTCATTTAGTCAGCCCATTAGTAGCTGCTGCTACTGCATTAAAAGGCACATTGGCCTCACCGGCGGATTTGTAATATGGAAAAATTCATAAAGCACTCCGGCAGCGCACTTCCTCTGCGCAGAAGCAATGTTGATACTGATCAAATAATTCCAGCTGTTTACCTAAAGCGGATCACAAAAAGTGGTTTTGAAGATGGGTTATTTGCAGCCTGGCGAAATGACCCAGCCTTTGAGTTAAACCAACCTCAGTATAAAAAAGCGACGATCTTGGTTGCAGGCCCTGATTTTGGAACTGGCTCCTCCCGTGAGCATGCAGTTTGGGCCCTACAAAAT
>JBEAVA010000062.1:0-11003 GCA_041161165.1 Actinomycetota bacterium | reverse complement strand
ACACTTATCACCGCGCCATCTTTTACCAATTCAGTAACTACGGGGATAACTCTTTCTAATTCATCTGCTTGACTTACACGATCAACCCCTGGCTTAGTAGATTCACCACCGACATCAATTATGTCCGCACCTTCTGCAATCAATCTTCGCCCTTGTGTAATTGCATCCACTTTAGATAAATACTTTCCACCGTCAGCAAATGAGTCTGGTGTTATGTTTAAAATTCCCATCACTAAAGTACGAGACATAATTATTACCTGCTTTGATTAATAAGTGAGATTGCTTCAGCCCTAGTTGCAGGATTTAACAGCTGACCTCGAACAGCACTTGTTGTTGTTCTAGCTTGTGATTTTCTAACGCCGCGCATTGACATACATAGATGTTCACAATCAATAATTACTATAACTCCACCAGGTTGCAAGATTTCAACTAAGGCATCGGCAATTTGAGATGTTAACCGCTCTTGAACCTGTGGGCGCCTGGCATATAAATCAACAACGCGAGCTAATTTAGAAATACCAGTTATCCGGCCACTTTCACCTGGAATGTAACCAATATGAGCCACGCCATGAAACGGAGTTAAGTGATGTTCGCAGTGAGAGAAAACTTCAATCTCCCTGACAATTACTAATTCTTTATGGCCAATATCAAATGTTGTAGTTAATACATCCTCAGGCTTTTGCCAAAGACCAGCAAAATTTTCAGCTAATGCTTTTGCAACTCGTTTTGGAGTGTCCTTTAAGCCTTCGCGTTCTGGGTCTTCGCCTAAAGCGTGTAATAACTCAGTTACCGCTTTTTCCGCCCTAGCTTGATCAAACTCCCTCTTAGCACCACCATCATGTGGTCCCATGGATACGGAGTTGATCTCACTCATTTACATCCTTAGTTAAATCTTTTTCACTTTTCTTAGCCGCAATTTTCTTAACTGGTTTATCCTCTTCAATAACCTTAATTTTTGCAGGTTTTAGCGCAACTGGTGGTTGGTTTGAAGGTGTGCGATTTTGAGAACCAGTCCATGGCGCTCTTGGTTTAACCTTCTTAACTTTTTTAAATATAGTGGCAATCTCTTCCTTATTTAAAGTTTCATTTTCTAGTAACTCTTCAACTAAACGATCAAGAGTTTCACGATTTGCTACCAAAATATCAAAGGCCTCTTGATGGGCATTTTCAATCATCTCTCTAATTTCACCATCAACAATTGCAGCAACATTTTCTGAGTAATCACGTTGATGACCATAATCTCGACCTAAGAACGGTTGTGAATCTGAGATACCAAGTTTTATTGCACCTAACCGCTGAGTCATTCCGTATTGGGTAACCATCGCTCTAGCTAAGTTTGTTGCCTTTTCAATATCATTTGATGCACCAGTTGTTGGATCATGGAAGATTAATTCTTCTGCTGCTCTACCACCCATTGTGTATGCAAGTTGATCAAGCATTTGATTTCTAGTAACTGCATATCGATCTTCATCAGGTAGAACCATTGTGTAACCAAGCGCTCTACCTCTTGGCATGATTGTTACTTTATGAACAGGATCTGTATGTGGCAATGCATGAGCTACTAGTGCGTGTCCACCTTCATGATAAGCAGTAATTCGTCGCTCTTCCTCTGTCATTAATCTGGAAACTTTTTGTGGACCGGCCATTACTCGATCAATTGCCTCATCAATATCAGTATTTCGAATTGCCTTGCGCTCCTGACGAGCTGCAAGAAGTGCCGCTTCATTTAATACATTTGCTAAATCTGCACCGGTAAATCCGGGTGTTCGTTTTGCATAAGAAGTCAGATCAACATCTTTTGCCACAGGTTTGTTTTTCGCATGCACCGCAAGAATCGCAGCCCTTCCCTTTAAGTCTGGGCGATCTACAGAAATCTGTCGATCAAATCTTCCTGGCCGTAAAAGTGCTGGATCTAAAACATCTGGTCTATTTGTAGCGGCAATTAAAATAACCTGACCATTAGCTTCAAAGCCATCCATCTCAACTAGCAGCTGATTTAAAGTTTGCTCACGCTCATCATTACCACCGCCAAGACCTGCACCGCGTTGACGTCCAACTGCATCAATTTCATCAACAAAAACTATTGCAGGTGCATTTTGTTTTGCTTGCGCAAATAAATCACGGACGCGTGATGCGCCAACACCGACAAACATCTCAACAAACTCAGAGCCTGAGATTGAATAGAAAGGAACCTTTGCCTCTCCTGCAACAGCCCTGGCAAGTAATGTTTTTCCAGTTCCTGGCGGGCCATAAAGTAAAACACCTTTAGGAATTTTGGCTCCGATTGCCTTATATTTATCTGGACTAGCAAGAAAATCTTTTATCTCACGTAATTCAGCAACAGCTTCATCAGCACCTGCCACATCAACAAATGTGTTTGTTGGCATCTCTTTATTTTGTAACTTAGCCCTTGATCTACCAAAAGATAAAACTCGACTGCCTTGTCCGCCACCCATAAACAATAGGAGTAAGAAGATAATCAGCAAGATTGGCAAAATACTCAAAATTAATGAAACAAATAGTGATTGCTTAGGAACTTCAATATCCCATGTAGTAGAAGGAGGATTACTTGTTAAAAGTTCAACTATAAGCGCCTCTTGACCTGCCACATAGGAGGCTTCTATTTTTGCAGCGCCATCAACAAATTCACCATCTTTTAAAACAACTCGAACTTTTTGCTCTCGATCAATTACTAAAGCTGATTTAACATTATTTAATGAAATCTCATTTAAAATTACAGATGTTTCAACTTTTTTAAACTCTTCACCAGTAGCTGAAATTTGGCCAAAAATACTTACTGCAACTAATGCGGCAATAATCCAAAATAGCGGTCCGCGCAAAATCTTTCGGGCAGCGGCAGGTGAGGATTTGTTTGGTTTCTTAGTGTTCTTAATTCCCTTGAATTTTGGGAACTTGAAACTCTTTTTTTGCGACACCAGTTACATCACTTTCTTAAGACTGTTTTGATAGGGGCTTAAGAATAAAGGTGTTTGGCGAGAACGCCAATAAACGGCAAATTGCGGTACTTCTGGTTGAAATCTAAGCCATAGCCGACCACAAACTCACTTGGGATATCAAAGCCAACATACTTTGCCTCAACCTTTACAGTGGCAGCATCTGGTTTTCTGAGCACTGTTAAAACAGAAACAGATTTTGCGCCACGAGAAAGTAGATTCTCAGTTAGCCATGAAAGTGTTAAGCCAGTATCTAAAATATCTTCAACGATTAAAACTTCTCTTCCTAAAATATCACTATCTAAATCTTTCAAAATTCTAACTACACCACTTGATTTTGTTCCAGCTCCATAGGATGAAACTGCCATCCAATCCATATCAACATGGCGTTGTAGGTGTCTAGAAAAATCAGCCATTGCCATAATGGCACCTTTTAGAACTCCAACTAAAATTAAATCTCGACCTTCATAATCTTTGTTAACTTGGGCGTTAACTTGGGCAGCTAACTCTTTTAATCTATTTTGAATCTGTTCTTCACTTACGACAACTCGCTCTATGTCATTTCCAAGTGCTGAAAGATCCACGGTTCTCCTTATGAGTTGGTTGAGAGGATAATTCTGCCTGAATTTCGCAAAAGCTTCACATTTCCAGGTAGTGATACCTCTTTTTGCCCATGCCACTGTGAGATTAAGGCTTCAGCCGCTGAAATATGTTCGGCAGTTAATGTTCCCGTTGGAGCTCCAGCTTTATAAATTGCAAGACGCAAAACTCGAGTGCGGATTGCCTTTGGTAATCTCTCTAAATCACTTACCTCTAGATTTGTTGGATCTACTTGATTAAAAAATTCAAGCGCAAACCCATCTAGTGCATCAGCATCATCTCTTAGAAGATCAGCACTTCTAACTAAAGCTTCGGTGATTCCTGGGCCAAGATTTTCTTCCAAATTTGGTAGCACATTCTTTCTAACTCTAACTCTGGAAAACTTTAGATCCTGATTATGTGGATCATTCCAAAATGTTATGCCCGCTTCAACACATGCTGCCTCAGTCATCTGCCGACTAATCTTTAAAAGTGGTCTGACATAAACATTATTTTCAACTGCCATTCCAGCCAAAGATCTAGCCCCTGATCCGCGAGCTAATCCAAGTAAGACACTTTCCGCCTGATCATTTAAAGTATGGGCTAGAAAGAAATGCTTTGGTTGATAACTATCAATAAATTGGTTAAAAACTTTATACCTAGCTCTTCTTGCAGATGCTTCTAAGCCATCAGTTACAACTACTTGCGCCACTGCGCTCTCGACTTGTTGATAACCAATCGACTTTAATTTACTTACAACTTGTGAAGTAATTTGATCAGATCCAATTTGTAATCCATGATCTACCACCACTGGAATAATCTTTTGTTCTCCGCGCTCTGCAAATAATGCTAAAGCTAGTGCCATTGAATCTGCGCCACCTGAACAGCCAAACAAAATATTTTGAGTTGGTGAAGAGAGAAAAGGTTTGACCGCTTTTCTAATCTCCCAAAGATTTGGTGTATTGGTGGAGTTCATACCACCAAGATTAGACCCGACCCCCGTATGGCATTAAACCTTTTACGCTATAGATACTGGAGTAAAGCAAATCCTTATCTTTATTGTGAGCCTCCCACATCATGCCCTCACCAGCATAGATTCCGATATGGTGAATTGTGCTCACCGTTCCCTTATAGGAGTAGAAAACCAAATCTCCAGGCACCATCTCACTTATTGGCACCCGCTTGGTGGCAACCCAGTAAAGAGATGAGTTGAGTCGATCCCAATTTGGCCAACCCAGTCCAGCTGATTTATACGCGGCATAAACCAATCCTGAGCAATCAAATGTTGTTGGGCCTTCACTTCCCCAAACATATTTTTTCTTTGCAAGCACCTGTTTCTTTGCATACTCAACCGCTGCAAGTCGCATCACCTCTGTTGATCGAGTGCTACTTCTGCCGGTAAATCCAATATCTGGCCATATTTTTGCCTGGTCAGGAGTAATTAATGCTCTACCTGCATTTGCCTCTTCCAGCAAAGCAATTTGGCGTTGTTGCTCAAGGGTTAATCTAGTTTTTTGAGCAACCGCTAACTCTTTAGCTAATTTATCTTGAATAGCTTGTAATTTATCCACCTCATCTTGTTGCATTGCTGCTGCTTCATCAGCTGCTTTCTTAGCCGCTGCAACTTTCACAGTAGCCTCAGCTTGTGCTTTCTTTGCAATATCAGCTGCCTTTTGCGCAGCACTTGCCACTATCTCGGCTGACTTAAATCTATCTAGCGCATTTGAATTGTTTTCACCTAATGCGTCCAATGTGCTTAAGCGATCTGCTAAATCCTGTGGACCATCTGAGCTAAGAAGTGAATCTAAATCGGTAAAACCACCGCCCATTACATATGCATTGACCGCTAATTTTCCAATGGTGCGTTTACCGGTTGAAACTGAAGCTTGCGCTGCTTGTAAATGCTTCATGGCAATATCTGCCTGCTTAGTCTTCATCTTTAAGTCATTTTGGGCTGCGATATAAATTTTACGTTTTGCAGTTGCAATTGCGGTTAACTGCTGCAAAGTTTTTTTCGCCGAACTTAATTTTTTTGCTGCTGCATCTGCTGCAGCCTTTTTCTCTGCCTCAATTTTTTTAGCCGCATCAATTTGAGCCTGAGTTGGTTTTGGCGTTGCAGCAATTGCTGCAGCTGGAATCAGGGTGATTGCTATAACTAAGGCAAGAAATTTCTTACTCATTAATTTGCCACATCTCGTTTTTTAAATAAAAAGGCAACAATTGCAAGACCGCCAAGTAAAAATCCGTATGAGGTAAATAGGGCATACTGGTATGAGATTCTGTCATTACCACCAGTTGCTACGATGGATAAAAGTTGGCCAGGGAAATATTTGTCTATATTTGTTACAAAGGCTGATAACAAGCCCTCAATAATTAAGTTCCAAATAACTCCTATTGATATGGCAGAAATTGGTGATCTAAATAGCAATCCCAAGATCATGCCAAATATTCCATAACCAATGGTTGCAATTAAAACATTTATAAAAGTTCGCAAAACTGCTGATCTTGCGTCTGGTGTGCTCCAAGCCTGGGTTGGAATATTTTTTACTCCTGCTAATAGATATGAAAGTGAGACCGCCAAAATTGCAGAGAGAGTAACCATGGCAATTGCAAATAATTTCATTGATGCTAATTTGCCAATCAAGATTTTCATGCGGGAAGGCTGTCTAACCAATAGGTTACGCAAAGTTCCGTATGTGTACTCCTGTGCTGTTTGAGCAGCAAAAATACATAGCGCCACAATGCCTAACAGACCTGCTGCATTACTAAAACTTATTGAAACCCCTGTTGGAAGAGCTAACACATCTCGACCAATTCTTACTCCCCGTTCGCCATTTCCTTCAGGTGAATCGACAAGTAAAAATAACAACGAGGTTACAAGGCCAGTAACAAATGTTACGGCTGCAATAGTTGAAAGTGAGAGTGAGGGCCTTCGTAGTTTAGTTAACTCAGCTCTAAATACATTCCACATAATTACTCACCCGTCATTTCAAAAAAAGTATCCTCAAGTGAGGCACGAACTGGTGTCAAACTTTCTAGCACTACTCCTGCTTCAAATGCTGCTTTATTTAACTTAGCGGAAAAATCTGCAGCACCTGTTACATGAACTGATTCATCAATTATTTTTGCACTATGGCCAGCAGCCTCTGCAATCTTCACTAATTTATCCAAATCACTTCGGTTCTCCGGTTTTGCAACTATAACGGGTTGCTGTTTGGCTAATAATTCACTTGTTTTACCTGAGAAAATAACTTTTCCAAGTCTAAGCATTACTAGGTGGTCGCTAATCATTTCAATCTCAGATAAAAGGTGGGAGGAGACGAAAACTGTTGTGCCATTATCTGCTAATTTGCGAAGAAGATTTCTAATCTCTTGAATCCCAGCTGGGTCTAAACCATTAGTCGGCTCATCCAAAACGAGTAATTTTGGTTTTGGTAATAATGCAGCCGCAATACCCAATCGTTGCTTCATACCTAATGAATAAGTTTTATACTTTGAATTACCACGGTCACCAAGATCGACTAAATCTAATAAACCTTGGATTGTATTGGTATCAAAGCCACCTAGCTTTGCCAGCACTGCTAAATTTTGTGCTCCTGTTAAAGCTGGATAAAAAGCTGGACCTTCAATCATCGCTCCTACATTTGGTAAATATTTTTCAGGTTCTGTAATTGATTCACCTAAAACATGACCACTGCCAGTTGTTGGTGAAATTAAACCCAATAACATTCTTATAGTTGTGGTTTTGCCTGAACCATTTGGCCCAACAAAACCGCAAATACTCCCCATGGGAACCTCAAAATTGGCATGAGAGAGCGCCAAACGATCGCCATATTTTTTTGATAAATCGGCAACATCAAGTGCAAGAGGGGAGGACATGTCAGAAATTATCCCATTAAAGGGTTGAAAAACTACTTAAGCAATACACCGATTACTAATAAAAATGAGTAAATGCTGAGAAAAACTATTGATGCTTGGAACAACTTCCCAGCATTAACCTCACTTGGGTCCTTAGTTAACTTAATTAGCTGATTTTTCCAACCTACAATTAGTAATAATGTAATTACACCTAGCCAGATGGGAAGTGATGCACTCCAAATTACTAGTAATGAAAAAACTACCATTGCTAGTGAGTGAAACCACATCTGATTAATCACAGATTTAATTGGTGCTACTACCGGCAACATGGGAATTCCTGCTGCCAAATAATCATCTTTATATCGAACAGCAAGCGCCCAAAAATGTGGTGGAGTCCAGAAAAAGATTAGAAAGAAAAACATCCAAGAGGTTAAACTCAGAGTGTTAGTTACAGCAGCCTGGCCAATCAAAACCGGCATGCAACCAGCAATTCCACCCCAAACGATGTTTTGTGAGGTGTGTTTTTTCAACGCAATTGTGTATCCAAAAACATAAAAAAGTATTGCTAATAAGGTTAATAAGGTAGCAAGAATTGTCGTAGAAATGTAAAAAATTAACAAAGAAATCAGCGAAATAAATGTGGCAAAAACCAGCCCATTTCTTTTAGAGATTTCACCAGTTGCAATAGGACGTTTAGCGGTTCGCTTCATTAGCACACTTTCAATAACCATATTAAATGCGTTGGCACCACCTGCGGCAAATGTGCCACCTACTAGGCTCCAAAAGGTTATTGATAAATCAGGAACACCTTTACTTGCCAAGAAAAGTGCTGGCAATGTTGTGACAAGTAGAAGTTCAACTACTCTCAATTTCATAAGCGAGATGTAATTTTTCATTTGCGATAACTCTACCCTTGGTGAGTAATTGTTTTTTACGGCGTTGTTGTAAAAGGATTACTTTCTGGCACAGGCGGTGTTAATCCGCTCACAGCCGGCTTAGTAATTGTTCCCAGCATTCGATCAATCGCACTACGTGCTGCATCTTGCAATCTTCTAGTTCTTCCAACGCCATCTGCAATTACAACAAAGACATACTCCTTTTCACCAGAGGTAGCAAAACCCGCAAGTGAAACTGTGTGACGCGTTGATCCAGTTTTAGCTCTTACTAAACCAACAGCCTGCGGGGCGGTGGAGTGGTATCGACCAATTAATGTGCCAGATTCACCACTTACTGGCAGAGATTCATAAATAACTCTTAGCCTTGGCTCACTTTTAACTTTAAGTAAAAGTTGTGAAACCGTGATCGCTGAAACTCGATTTTCACCACCTAAACCTGAACCATCAACAAATTTCATACCAGTGGTATCAACGCCGATTGAGGAGATTTTATCCTTAATCATTTGATTCATCCCGGTACGGGTTAATGGATAACCACTTCGACCGGTAGCAACCATTGCAAGCCGTTGCGATAAAACATTGTCGCTATATAAAAGCGCAAACCTAATCATCTTATGTAATGGTGGTGAGCTAACTTCTGCAATTTTTTCTGTTACTAAAGATTCAACCTCAACATTTTTACTTATTGGTTTATAAGCAACAGAGGATCTACGGTTTAACGCCCGCTTGGCGTACAAAATATCTGAGTTATTTACTCCTTTATATACCAGGGTTATTTTCTTTAATGATTTATCAGAGGCAAAAGCAGCCTTAATTAATGCTGGCATATATGCCCGCTTATTTGCATCTCGGTACTTAGCATTTGAGGTGATCCAAGGATCATTATCTCCCCAAATAACAAATACTCCTTTTTTCTCAGTTTTATAAATAGCAGTCTTAAATACTGTTGAGGTGTCAAGTGTTAAGGCAATTGCCGAAGTTGAAAATAATTTTAGTACTGAGGCTGGAGTTCTTGGCTTACTTGCACCATCTTGGTAAACAACCTCACTGCTTGTGCCATCAATTAAAATAACTCCTGGATTTGCTAAATATTTTGAACCTAAGTACTTAAAAAATGGCGCAGGTAATACATCAACTGCATTTGCTGGTTGAAGGTTAAATAACAGAGTGAATAAAACAAGTAGTGAGATTCTTTTCATCTACTCACCGCCCTACGTTTTAATCTGCCTTGCGTAATTGCTGCGCCAATAATTACAAGCACTGCGCCAACAATTTCATGCCAGGTTATTGGCTCTCCTAAGAATAACCAGCCAACAAAGACTGCAACCACTGGTGTTATATATGTAACAGTACTCGCAATGGAACCACCTGCTGCTGCGATTATTGAAAAATTCCAAATATAAGCAAAGCCACTTCCTAATACCCCTAATGCCAGCATTGCCAAAATTGGAGTTAGCTGAAAATCATCATCAGAAATTCCATCAAATAAATATAGTGGCAACAAAGTTATCGCTGCCATACATAGTTGAACAGTTGCTGCTGCCTCAGGCTTTAAACCAAGCGGCACAATATTTCGAATGGTGAAGGGAAATGAGAACCCATAACAAGAGACAGCTAACAGAAGGGCAAGCACACCAAGTAATTGGTTATCGCCTATTCCCTTCCAAATACCTAAAACCACCATCACGCCAAATGCACCGATAAATAAGCCAATTATTTGCTCGCTTTTAAGTTTTTGTTCTCTGAAAAGTAGCAACATAAATACCATCGTCATCAGTGGGGTGGTGGCATTAATAATTCCTGCAAGTACTGAGGTGACATACTGCTGAGCAAAGGCAAACAAAATCCCGGGCACGACATTAAGCAACAGGGCAACAATCCAAAGTTTTTGCCAGGTACTTCTCTCTTTTGGCAATGAAATCTTGCGCAACTTAACAACTGTTAACAAGGTAATTGCTCCCAGTGCGCATCTGACAAAGGCAACCCCAAATGGAGTTAGAAACTCAAGTCCAAGTTCAATAAATATGAAGGAGCAACCCCAAACTAGACCTAGCGCGATATAGGCAGGCAGCCATGATTTTCTCATCATCACTCCTTAACCCTTAAGGTTTACTTATGACGCAATCTTCCGTTGGACCTGGTGAGTTCTACCAGGTTGTTGGCGTAGGCCCACACTCTAAACCATGGCCGACCGATAATCACTTTGATCTTGAATTACTTGAGCAGGGTGATCGCAGAAATGTCTTAGATAAATATAGATATTGGAAGGTGAAAATTGGCAACATGATTTAAATATTGGTTCAATTGTAAGAACTGCAAATGCTTTTAATGTTTCAGCTGTTCATATTGTTGGAAAGCGTGATTGGAATAGACGTGGCGCCATGGTGACTGATCGCTATTTAACAGTGCATCATCATGCAACGGTGTCGGAGTTTAAAGCCTGGTGTGATGAAAATAAATTACCAATTATTGGCATAGATAATCTTCCTATCTCTAAATCACTAGAGAGTGCTCACCTGCCAAAAAAATGTGTGATGTTATTTGGCCAAGAGGGTGCTGGGATGAGTGATGAAGGGGTGGCAGTTTGTTCTGTAGTTCTTGCTATCTCTCAATATGGTTCAACTAGATCAATGAATGCATCCGCGGCCGGTGCAATTGCAATGTATGCCTGGGCGATGCAACACCTAAACCCTATAAATCACCCAAAAAATTAAGC
>JBEAVA010000175.1:0-3257 GCA_041161165.1 Actinomycetota bacterium | reverse complement strand
AAATCTAAGTTTGTGAATTTACTTAATGCAGTTAGAAATCTACTTTTGTTTATTTGAGGTTTCTCGCCCGGGGATACAGGTATTGCCACTGCTGTGAAATTTGAAAAATCCAATTCATCTTCAGAAAGAAATGAGAGTTTTGGATATAAATCTAGGAGTTTATGAATCATAAACTTGTGAGCCTAGATCAGTCGATTTACTTTTTTACTAACGCAACAGCAGCTTGAAGTACGTTGCCAAGATTTGTAGCCTCTTCGACATTTAGTTCAACAACTAATCGGCCGCCGCCTTCTAGCGGGATTCGCATAACCATTGAGCGAGCCTCTTTGGTGACCTCCATAGGGCCATCACCAGTTCTTGGTTTCATCGCTGCCATTTAACACTCCCCTGCCAAATTAATTCATTGCCGTACTAGAGGCGTAATTATCCCCTATATGGCTACGGGTGGGAAATCCATTAAATCCCCTTAAGAAATCAAGCCAATTAGGCGGGATCTACCCGATGCAATTACTGACGAGACTGCCCGTTCTGGGACTCCCAATTTTTCTGCAATTTCAGCCGCGCTTATCATGTTTACTAAATGCAAAGTCAAAATTAGTCGTTCTTCTTCAGGCAAGGTAGCAATTAATTCTGCGATTGTCTTCGCACTGCTATCAGGTGCCATGGCATAAAGGTTACTGGGCTAAGTCGATACTTTCGAGTTATGCGCTAACTTGCCGAGCAAACCGACGTAACGAGAGCCAAACTCCGATAAGTAGCGCTGGTTTTGCAAAGAGTAAAACTAACGGTGGGGCGATGATTTCTTCTTGCCAATAAAAAATTGTGCCACCGCGAACTTTTTTAAGTTCAAATTTTCCAGTTCCTCGAATTATTCGTCCGATATGCATCACTTCGCATAGGTGTGGTGGTTTCCAATTTGTAACCTCCATTGTGTCAAGAATGCCTAATTTCAATTTAGGATAAAGCTTTGGAAAAATTCCAGTAAAAGCAAAGATTAGTACTCCTTTGCCATTTTTTACTGTTCGATCTTGATCTAACTCTGACCAGACTTTAGTTTGAAGCATCCATTTACTTTGACCCTTCCAATCAACTAAAGATTGCCAAAGGCTTATTTATCTTTATGGTCAGGGTTAAATTAGATAGTTTATTCATTTGATTCTGATCGCCTCAATTGCAGTAGGAATATCGGAGCACCAAGTGACAAGTTCTTTTTGGCCAGCCTTCATAAAATTTTGACTTGCTAAATGATCGAGAGCAGTTTGAAGAGGTCCATATTCGCCTGTTGGATCACATACTGCAATCGGCTTACCGTGAAACTTAAGATATCGGCCAACCCAGATTTCAAAGAACTCTTCTAAAGTTCCAATGCCACCAGGCAAAATAATAAATGCATCTGCCAAGTCCTCTATTTTTGCTTTTCTAGTTCGCATATTTGTCACCACATGCATATGTGAGGCTTGCGAATCTTCAAACTCTATTTTTTTCAGTGGCTCTGGAATTACTCCTATAGTTGCAGCGCCTGATGATCTCGCTCCTTTTGCCACCTCACCCATCATTGAAGCTTTACCGCCACCCCAAACAAGATCCCAACCTTGCTCGCCAATTGCTTTGCCAACATTAAATGCCAATTCCAGTGAAGTATTTGGAATATCTGGAGCAGATGAGCAGAAAACCGATACGCGCATGAAATTAGTCTATTGCCTTGAGCGCACTTTGATACCGTTGGCTAATGAGCACTACTCAAGGTACGGCATATGGATTTGGTATTGCCACCCAAAATCAATCTGGCCAAACTCTTGAATGCTCTTTTTATGCCCTTGGATTAGGTGATGCTCCAGAAAATAAAATCGATGCAACCTTTAAATCCTTAATTGGCGAGGATCCGATTCGAAAAGTTAAGAAAGTTGCAGTTGAAGTAGTTATCCAGATCAATGAAAAACCAAAAGATGCTGCTGATGTTTACCTAAGACTTCACTTGCTTTCACATAGATTATTAAAGCCCCACGCAATTAATTTAGAGGGGATTTTTTCACTTCTTGCTAATGTTGTTTGGACTTCAGCTGGTGCTTGTGAAATTGATGGGTTTGAAAAAGTTAGACCACAGTTGATGAGCAAATATGCAAACTTAGTTATCTATGGCGTAGATAAGTTTCCACGTATGGTTGATTATGTAATTCCTGAAGGAGTTCGAATCGCAGATGGTGATCGAGTGCGATTAGGTGCCTACCTAGCATCGGGCACAACAGTCATGCATGAAGGCTTTGTAAATTTCAACGCCGGAACTTTAGGTAAATCAATGGTCGAGGGCCGGATTAGTGCCGGTGTTGTTGTTGGGGATGGAAGTGACATTGGTGGCGGAGCTTCAATTATGGGCACTCTCAGTGGTGGCGGTAAAGAAGTTATCTCAATTGGTCAGAGGACTCTATTGGGTGCAAACTCCGGAATTGGAATCAGCCTTGGCGATGATTGCGTAGTTGAAGCAGGAATTTATATCACTTCTGGGTCAAAAATTACTTTGCCGGATGGAAAGATAGTTAAAGCTTTAGAGTTGAGCGGTGCGAACAATCTTTTGTTTAGACGTAATTCTCAAAGTGGCAGCTTAGAAGCACTGCCAAAAACTGGTAATTGGAGTGGCCTGAACTCAGTTTTACATAAGAACTAGTTTTTAAAAAGTTTTTTTGGCGATGTTATAAATCCAGCACCCCAAGATAAATGCATAGTTGCAAATACAATTGGCATCAACAATTTATCTGCAATATTTCTACCAATAAATAAGCCACCGATTATTAATATTGTCATATAAATCAAAACTGGTAGGAAAAAGATTTTAGCAACTAATACTCCGAAAACAACTGATAAAAGATTAATTACCAATGCAACTGGAGGTGCCAAATAACGGAAATTAGTAGTTTTTGGGTGTTGTCTAGAGATTACTCGTCGCCACCTGCCATATTGAAAATACTGTTTTGCTAATTTACTTAGAGATTTTCTAGGACGATATGTGACAACAAGTCTTGGGTCAAACCAAATTAGACCTCCCTGCGCACGCATGCGATGGTTCAACTCCCAATCTTGCGCTCTGATATATCTTTCATCAAAACCACCTGCTGCCAAAATTGCAGATTTTTTAAATGTGCCAAGGTAAACAGTGTCAGAAGGACCAGCCTTGCCACCGGTATGGAACTTAGAAGCACCTACTCCTAATTTAGATCGCATCGCCTGTGCAATTGTTCGCTGTAAACCAGACTGGCCATCAG
>JBEAVA010000174.1:0-2777 GCA_041161165.1 Actinomycetota bacterium | reverse complement strand
CAGTTAACATAGATATTTACTCTGATTACTTCACTGCTGATGTTTCAGCTTTAGATAAATCCTTCGAGTATGCAATTTACTGTCGCTCAGGTAAGCGTTCAGTTGATGCAGCTACTGTGATGGATGAAATTGGATTTTCCACTTCAAACCTAACTGGCGGAATTATTTCTTGGGTAGATGCAAATAAAGAAATTACTTGCTAGTTAAGGTTGGAATCAACTCCTCAACAAGTTTTTTGATCTGATCTCGAATTGGTCTAACAAATGCAACGCCTTGGCCTGCTGGATCAGGTAGAACCCAATCTAGATATCTTTTGCCAGGAAAGAACGGGCAAGCATCCCCACACCCCATGGTTATCACTACATCAGATTGTTCAACCGCTGAGGTAGTTAATACCTTTGGTTGTTCATTTGAAATATCTATGCCAACCTCTTTTAAGGCTTCAACTACCGATGGATTAATTGAGTCAGCAGGAGATGAACCAGCTGATCTAACTTCAACACGATCACCTGCAAGATGGGTTAAAAATGCGGCAGCCATTTGTGACCGACCAGCATTGTGAACACATACAAAGAGTACGGATGGTTTACTCATCTGATTTTTTACCTGCAATAGTTAAATTCTTTGCCATGACCAGGCCAACTAGTGCACCAATCAATTGAGCAACCACAAAGAGCAATATAGAATTTAATGCAATACCGGTAAAGGAGATTGTAAATACTCTGCCAATTGTTATCGCAGGATTAGCAAATGAAGTGCTTGAGGTAAACAAAATTGCTCCAAATATCCAGATTGGAACGTAAATTGCAATTAATTCATCTTTTTTGCTAAAAGTAAGAATTATTAATACCAATACGGAAGTTGCAAACACCTCAGAAAAAAATATATTTGAACCATCTCGAATAATTGTTGATTGCTCTAGAAAACTTTGGTCATAAATTAGATTGGCAATTCCAACACCTAAAATAGCGCCCAGTACCTGTGCTGCAATATAAAGGGCAGCAACTTCATTTGAAATCTTCCTAAGAATTACCATCACCAAAGTAACTGCTGGATTAAAATGAGCACCACTTGTCTTCATCCCCACCTTAATTACAACAGCTAGGCCAAGTGCAGTAGCCAGTGCGTTAATCAATAACTTAACTCCACCATCTTGAGCAAGGTTTGTAGCCATGTGTCCCGAACCGACAATTGCAACTGCCAAGATCATGGTTCCAATAAATTCCATACCGATAGCTCTTTTTTGTTTCATCCCTGCCTCCTTGATGGAAAAGAGTTAGATTTGAGTCAAAATAGTAAATCCGGCCAGGCCAATTAATAAAAAAGCAAAGCCCTGTTTTAGATGAACAGTTGGTGACTTTGCTGCCAATCTGGAGCTATAGCGAGCGATTAATACCGCAGCTAGTGAAATTAATACTGGATAGCCCCAATCAATCTCTTGCCAAATTGAAAATTTGGCCAGGAATGCGGTTAAGCAGTTGAGGGCAATAATTAGTAGTGAGGTACCAGCAGCTTTGTTTTGGGGGGTATGAAAAAACAAAACCAAAACAGGAATTGCTAAGAAGCCGCCACCTATTCCAAATAAGCCAGTTAAGGAGCCAATTAATAGGGAGAGTAAAACCAATGCCCAGACTGGAATCTTCTTTTCAGGTGAATCTTTAATCGGTCCTTTAAGCATTGAATATGCAGCGCCAATTAAAACCAGTGAGAACCCAATCAAAATTAATTCATCTGCAATCTTTGCGACAATCAAACCGAAGCCAATATTGGTTAGTAGGCCAAGTGCCCAAATCGTTAGCGCCTCTGTAACTAATACATCTTTGCTTTTAAATTTTGGGCCAAGACCTGCAACTGCGGCTAAGAAAACAACTGCTAGGGCTGCGGTGGTGGCAGCGACCGGAGTGAAATCAAATAGGTAAAGTAGAATTGGAACGGAGACCATGGCCCCACCTGCGCCAATAAATCCAAGCACTGCGCCAATAAATCCTCCGCTAAGTAGCGCGGTAAGGATTAAGCCGATCTCCATAACCTGAGAAAAAAACCGCCCCCATGGTTTATTACTAAGAGGGCGGTTTTTACTTAATTTAATTTAGCTAAAAAACAGCAGTGTTCCTACGTTGCTGCCAAAATCTGCGCCACCACGAAGTAGTGCAAAAATAATCAATGCTGCACCAGCAAGGGAAAGATCCTTGAAGAATGCAATTGACTCATTTTGCTTAGCTGTGGCATCACTTTCTTTCCAGAATGCATGCATTAGTACTGCAGTTGGAATTAAGAAGATGGCAATTAATAGCGCACCAAGATCGGCATAGAATCCAAGCACGATGTAGATTCCACCAAGAATCAACATCAATCCACTTAGATAAACTGAGAACTTAGCCATTGGCACTTTCTTGTACTGGGCATATCCGATCATCGCTTGGGCTTTTGTGAAGTGATTTACGCCAGAGCTTTTGTGAAGTGATTTACGCCAGAGCTAATGAAGAGCAATGCAAACAGCACTCTGCCTGCTATTAAAAGGATTTCTGTTATTGACATGTATTTCCTTACCGCTAGTTTTCGCCCAATTGGGCCTTGGCAATAAAGGTAAGGGCTACTGTCAGGTATTTAAACTAAACTATGGGTGTGTTTAATGAAATTATCTTTTTTTACTGTTGGCGTGAGTAATACATGAGTAACGCCGAACAACTTGCGACCATCTTGCATGTAGACATGGATGCTTTCTACGCATCAGTTGCAGAGAAAGATAATCCAAAATTAAAAGGTAAAGCGGTGGT
>JBEAVA010000173.1:682-2854 GCA_041161165.1 Actinomycetota bacterium | reverse complement strand
TGGGCAGATAACATTAAATTTTCCATCATTAAGCCAGCATCAGCAGCTGCGTAGATATGTAAGCTTTTATGGATATAAACAAACATCGCAACTGGTGCGCCAAAGAAATCATAATTCTTTCCCCACTGTTTATCTCGGGCGACTTTGTCACCTCGCTGCACACCGAGAGAGCCATACAGCTCTTTGCCAACCCGTTGGGCTCTTGGTTTTAACTCAGCAACATATGGTTTAAGGATTATGCGATTACTTGTCGGCAAACCATGGCGATTTATAAATAATTTAATTTTGCTCCAGATACCTCCGCGCATTGCAGCAGAGAGTGCTTGCCAGCGAGATAAAAACTCATTACTTATTCGATCCCTTACCTCACCAGTTGCAACTGCCACCTTAAATGGTCTGGTATTTGACCAACTCGGTGCGGTTAATGAATCTTTTAATATCTGCTCGATTAACTCAGGAGGTACCGGTGTTGGCAGAAAATCCCGAGTAGTCCTACGAGATGAGATGAACTCAGAGACCCAAGCGCCATCTTCTTGAGCTGAGTAACGCTTCATTATTGTGATTACTTTTTAGTTACTGAAGCATTGAAGATCGATTGGATAGTTGAATCCAACATTGCATCAAATTGATCATCACTTTGCTTGGCAGATAAACCTTCAGTAAGAGCTCTGGAAAATGAGGCGATGACTCCATTATTTTCAGCCAGCATTTTATTTGCATCATCTCGGCTATATCCACCTGAGAGAGCCACTACTTTAAGGACTCGTGGATGATTTACTAACTCCTGATAAAGATTTGGCTTGGTTGGTAGAGAAAGTTTTAGCATCACAGTTTGACTCTCATTCAACTTGTTTAGGTGATTAACTAGAGAGCTCTTCAATATCTCCTCGGCTTGCGCCTTTTGCTCACTCTTGATATTGACCTCAGGCTCAATAATTGGAATTAATCCACCGGCAATGATCTCTTTACCTATTTCAAATTGTTGGGAGACTACTGCCTCAATTCCTGCAGTGTTAGCAAGATTAATTACAGATCGCATTTTGGTGCCAAAAACACCATGTTTGTTGGCTGCTGCAATTCGAGCAGATAACTCAGGAATTGGCTTCATTAATTGCACGTCATTACTCTCCGGAGCTAATCCATTATCAATCTTTAGGAATGGCACAATCTTCTTTTTATTCCACAAATATTCAGCACTTCCGATACCATCAATTTGGCGCTCCATAGTCATCTCAAACAAAATGGCGCCAACAATCCGATCGCCGGTGAAAACTTTGGATTTTATTAATCTAGAACGCATTTGATGAATCAAATCAAACATTGCTGCATCGCCTGAGTACTCAGACTCGTCTATGCCATAAAGTTTTAATGCCTTAGGTGTGCTACCACCGCTTTGATCTAATGCTGCAATGAACCCTTTACCAGCTTTTACCTGTTCAAACATTTGCTGATTCATCATTCTCTCCCTTTAATTCAACTGGCGTTAGTCTAATCGGTAATAAAGTTAGATTAGGTCAGGGGCGTTAAATATGGCATTTCTTCGAGTAAATGGATTACGAAGCATTGAGTTTGGCACCCCGGGACCAATGCGAAACCGCTTAAATGATTTGATAATCAATGGCAATAAACGAGCCACCGCAGGATTGTTTAAAGAAGATTACATTGATGAGGGCGAGGAGATTGAGTTTGTTGGCGAACGTCTTGCAATTTTAGATAATGACCAAAAGCAAATCGGGGTCATAAAGGTTACAAGAGTTGAGGTATTGGAGTTTAAGGATGTGCCAACAGAGTTTGCACTAGCTGAAGCTGAAGGAGATTTATCTGGCGATGATTTCCGCCAGAGCCATTCCAAGTTTTGGAACTCAGTTGGGATTGATGTTAAACCTGAGACAAAGGTGGTAACAATTTACTTTGTTCTAGAAATCTCTACATAGATTCCTTCAGCATCAGCAGCTTTTACGGCAAATTGAAAGCCCTCATAGAGGTATGAATCGCCCACCTCTAAAAGTTTTTCAGCATCTGTTTTTGCAACTCTGTACGGGGCGTTTCCATGACTACGGGTTGTGTCAAGATTATAAAGAAGTAGCCCAGAGTATCTATATCGGTACTTACATTGATTCCCAATTTTTTTATCACATATTTCATATTTCTTTAGTACTGATTTGAGTGTAT
>JBEAVA010000173.1:0-637 GCA_041161165.1 Actinomycetota bacterium | reverse complement strand
TTTGGACCATTTGGGTCCTGCAGAGTTTTAATATAAACCGTTTGTGGCTCAGGTTTTGATTCAAGGCATACGACTTCTGAATCGTTTAGCCAACCTGCAATCCACCTAGACCAACCAAAAAATTCACCCCCACCAATCATCACATCCCAACCATTTCCAGGCTGCTCGTTTCTCCCTGAGGTAGAGTAGCCACCGAAAATATATAGATCCTCAAAAGAATACAAAGCATGTCCAACTCCATGATCTATGCCATCAATTGCACCAAAACTTTCTAATTCCTGATGTAATCCATAAACCCGCGCGGCGGGAATTAAGTTATTTCCTAGAGAATAAAAAGTTGTTCTGCCGCTACTAAATTTTTGAATAATTTTATATTTTCCTGGTGGGAAAAACCACATAACTGAATCTATTTTGGTTGCTTCAGGGAAATAAGCTTGGTCAAGTAGGAATTGTGTGACATTTGTAGTACCTGCTTCCCACAAGTTTTCGTAGTATTTAACGGTGTTGGGAAGCTGAATTGCTTTTTTCTGATCGGGCAAAATTATATTTAATTTAACTCTGCCGTAAGAATTAAAATGATAAAAATCTTCACTTTTCTTTGCAGCCAGCTTTGCTTGATCA
This sequence comes from Actinomycetota bacterium, assembly GCA_041161165.1. GTDB lineage: Bacteria > Actinomycetota > Actinomycetes > Nanopelagicales > Nanopelagicaceae > Nanopelagicus. The sequence continues at coordinate 16 of JBEAVA010000173.1, read as the reverse complement.
TAAAGTGAGCCAGAAA
>JBEAVA010000172.1:3263-3986 GCA_041161165.1 Actinomycetota bacterium | reverse complement strand
TTTATAATGTGGAAAAATTGAAAAAAAATAAATCTAAATATAAACATAACACAATATTAGGCTTATCCTAAATATTAAACAATCTTTTAAATAATTAAATCTATTATTAAACAAAAAATGTCTACATTAGAAAATGAAATACCTTCAACAATTGAAGATCTTATGTCTTATTCAAAATTGAAATCATCTACATTAATAGTTATATATTTTAAGGCAGGTTGGTGTTCTCCATGTAAAGCTATTAAACCATTTATAACATATCTTCACGAAAGTTATCCTAATGTAGTATTTTTTGAAATAGATATTGAAGATGATACCAGAGATAGCATTATATCTAACTTTAATATTGTTAAAGTACCAACATTTGTATTTTATAAAAATGGTGATCTATGTAATTCATTAATAGGTACAGATAAATCTAAACTAGAAGAACTTGTGAATGAATATTTATAATTCATAGTTCATAATTCTTTTAAGTACCATTTTACAGTATTTTCTAACTTTTCTTCAAAACTACCTTCAATTTTAAAGCCAAGTTCTTTTAGCAGCATTGAGCCGGTGTGTCCGCGCAAACCAACTTGGCAATTAACTAGAAGTTTCTTATTGGTTAATTCCTTGTAGCGATCTCGAATTTCATCAACTGGAATATTTATTGCGCCAGGAATCATTCCCCTGCCACATTCTGCTTCTGAGCGAACATCAAGAAGCTCATAACCCTTTTCA
>JBEAVA010000172.1:0-3252 GCA_041161165.1 Actinomycetota bacterium | reverse complement strand
TCATCGATCTCATGCCATTGCGCAATTTTGCTCAACCCTGAAACAACATTCTCGGCAACATAACCAAGCATGTTGACTGGATCTTTGGCTGAGCCAAATGGTGGTGCATAAGCAAGTTCCAAATCTGCAAGTTCAGGTGCAGTAATTCCACCGCGCATCGCAGTAGCGATTACATCAATTCTCTTATCCACGCCTTCGATTCCAACACCCTGTGCGCCAAGAATTTCCCCACTCTTAGGATCAAAGATCAACTTCAGAGTCATTTGCTTTGCATCTGGGTAATAACCAGCATGTGAATTAGGGTGAATATGAATAGCTTGGTGTGGTCGATTCGCAGCCTTTAGGCGCTTCTCATTCCAACCAGTGGTTGCAATCATGAGATCAAAGACTTTAACAATCGCAGTACCAATCGTCTTGACTGGACGAACCTTTAGTCCGCTGATGTGGTCTGAAACAACACGTCCATGACGGTTAGCTAAGTTTGCCAGCGGAACCAATGTTGCATTCCCATCAAGAGCATCGGTCTTTTCAGCAGCATCTCCCACTGCATAAATATCTGGATTGCTGGTGCGATTGAACTCATCAACTTTGATTCCGTTGCGAGTACCGATTTCAAGTCCGGCCGCCTTTGCTAAGCCAATCTCTGGGCGAACACCGATGGCTAGAATCACAATTTCTGCTGGTAGAACATCACCGTTTGAAAGCTCTACTGAATCTGCGTTGATCTTTACAACACTTGCTCCAAGTCGTAGATCAACACTGTGTGTGCGCATCTCATTTGCAACCAAGGTTGCTAGCTCCGGATCTAAAGGCATTAACACCTGATCAGTTGCTTCAACTAATGCGGTTGGAATCTTACGGTGGACTAGATTTTCAGCGATTTCAACACCGATAAATCCACCACCAATGACAACTGCACTTGCTGGATTCTTTCCAACACTGGCAGCAATCTTTTCGACATCTTCCACTGTACGAAGAGTCATTCCGCGTTCAATACCTGGAATTGGCGGAACAACAGGTGAAGCACCAGGACTCAAAATTAGCTTGTCATAATCTATTTCTGAAGATTCGCCACTAATTAGGTTTTTAATTGCAACAACCTTCTTTGCGGGATTAATTGCAAGAACTTCAGTGCTGATTCGAACATCTAGGCGAAAACGGGCACGAAGTGATGCTGGGGTCTGTAAAAGCAGATCCTTTTCCTCTTCAATGACTCCGCCTACGTAATATGGCAAACCGCAGTTTGCATATGAAACATGGCCGCTTTTTTCAATAACAATAATCTCGGCTTTTTCATTTAAGCGGCGAAGGCGAGTAGCCGCAGACATTCCACCTGCAACACCACCAATTACAACAATTCTCATTAGTTATTCACCAGTGGTAATCCTGCACTAGCCCAATCAACGACTCCCCCATTGAGGTTATAAACATTGTGAAACCCAGCATCGTGCATGACTTTTACCGCCTGGCCTGATCGGTTTCCGCTTCGGCAATAGACCGCATATGTTGCATTCTTATCTAGTGAGGAAATCTCATTCTCGAAGTTGCCACTTTGGAAATCGATTAGTTGGGCACCTTCAATATGACCTTCAGCAAATTCACCAGGAGTACGAACATCCAGAGTGATGACACCTGCTTCAGCAACCTTGCTTGAAAAATCGGTGACACTTAAATCAATGGCACTTGAGCTTGATGAGCATCCAGCCAGAAGTAAGATAGATCCGATTAAAGCAATTAATTTTTTCATGAATTTTCCCTACGCCAAAGTTAAAAATAGTTTTTGCAATTGTGCGGTGACCGCATCTGAGTTGTTTTTGCCTTCAACAATGCACTCTTTGAGACTTGCTGATATCAGAGCAAATGCAGCGGTATTAACCGCCTTAGATACTGCTGACATTTGGGTAACAATCTCATCGCAGTTTCGGCCCTCTTCTAGCATTCTTGCGACAGCGCCTAACTGACCCTGTGCGCGCTTGATTCTCTTTGCAATTGCCACAATCTGTTCTTCATCCGACAGAACATGTGCGATTTTCTTGGTAGCCATACGCCAGCTAGCGCTTCTTCAATGTGCTGCCCGCATCCGGACCAAGTGACTTTCTTACATACATTGCAGGTTACTGGTGAACACATGGTTTTTCCCCTTAGTTTTTGTTCCTAAAGAAAACCTACCATACCCCCGGGGGTATATGTCAAAGACCGGTTATTTTTACCGCTGCGAGTGCTACCCCAGCCACGATCACCCAAGCAATCATTCCCATTGCCATGGGGCGTGGACCGATGGCACGAATCGCCTTCCAACGCACCCCTGAACCTAGCGCGACTAAACCAGCACCGAGCATCAACTTACTGATCAAAACGATTGTGTCATGCAAGCCTTCACTAATTTCTACGGTGTTATTCAATGTTGCAACAGCAATGAATCCAAGGACAAAGTATGGAATCAAAGGAACTTTTGCGGATTGAACTTCTTGCTTACCTTGTGAAGTTAACCAACGGCGATGACGTAAGGACAAAATCAAGACAATCGGAGCAAGTAAGCAAACACGCGAAAGCTTTACAACGATTGCGTACTTATCAGCATCATCGCCCCACACAGATGCTGTTGCAACCACCTGACCAACATCGTGGACTGCAGCACCTGCCCATGCACCGAACTCTCGGGTATCTAAATTCAATGCATGCCCAATCAAAGGCAATACGAAAATTGAAAGAGTTCCACACAATGAAATTAAACCGATTGCGTAAGAGGTTTCTTCTTCAGTTGCACGTGTTTGTGGTTTTATTGCAGCAACAGCGGTTGCTCCACAAACACCAAAACCGACTCCGATCAGAAGCCCTAGCTCACCAGACATCTTAAATAACTTTGACAATCCAAGAATTCCAAAGATCGTAAAGGTCACCACTATGACGACGGTAATAACTCCCTTAAGGCCGATCTCTTTTAGCGAGACAACGCTTACTTGTGCACCCAATAAGGCAACACCAATACGCATAATTGTCTTGCTTGAAATCTTGGTAGCAGGAGCCGCAAATGCTGGCCACTGTGCAAAATTTGCAACTAAGAATCCAAAAGCTACACACATTGCAAGCGGGCTAATTGCCGACTGCACCTGGTTTATTTGGAAGGCGATAGCAACTAATACGCCGATTAAGCCAAAGCCTGGTGCGTAGGTTTTAATCACTTAGAAACCTAATTGCGCAAAGACTTGATCGGTAATGGTTATTTCATCATCAAGGTTGAGCTTTTCTGGG
>JBEAVA010000061.1:0-6195 GCA_041161165.1 Actinomycetota bacterium | reverse complement strand
GAAGAGAAGTTCATGGGGACTCAATTCTATGGGGAAGGCTGAATTGTAGAAGAGGGATGCCTGTCGCTAGATGATCGACACGAGCAAATTCAACCCCAGGTTTAGGGTTGGACTTAACCGAGGAAATCTTCTGGATTTATCTGGTCTAAAAACTCCTTAAACCGTTCAACCTCATCCTCGGCCTGATCAGGGATCTCAATTCCAGCATCCACTAACAGTTGCTCGCTAGCCAAAATGGGGGCACCAACCCGAAGGGCTAAGGCGATCGCATCACTTGGCCTGGCGGAAACATTTGGCCCATCCTGGAAATTCAATTGTGCATAAAAGATGCCGTCTTTTAATTCCGTTAGATAAACCGTATTCAATTTTGCCCCTAACTCATTCAAGACATCCTTAAAAAGATCATGAGTTAATGGTCTTGGCGGTTTAACTTCCTGTTGAGCAAAAGCTATTGCAGTCGCCTCAACAGCACCTAACCATATTGGTAAATATCTAACGCCATCCAACTCTTTTAACAACACGATTGGTTGATTGGAAGGCATCTCAACTCGAACGCCCATAACCTCAACCGGATGGTAATTGCTCATTTTATAGAAAGTGCAATTACTTTGCGCGGTGCAAGCCAGCACGAACTAAAGATGCATGCAAACGAATAGAAAGTGAAGCCAGCTCGCGCTCTACCTCTTCCGCTCTTGCTTTAGCTTCAGAACCTTTTTGTCTTAGCAATGGTGTTGTTACTTGTTCAACTAAACCTATCTCACGATCTGCCGCAGTTTTAAATGCTCGCAAATGACGTGCGCCAATTCCAAACGCAGAAATCTCAGCAACTGCCTTGGCTACCGCTAAGGCATCAGAATCAAAATGTCGGCCACGAATAGCGATCAAACCATATGATTCAATTTCAGTTAATTGCTCATCAGTCAAATTGGATGCAGAAAGCAACTCTGCTCTTGTCAGCCTTAAATCATTATCACTTGCAAACTGATCAGCTGTTAGAACTCCATCATTTGATGCAAGTCTGGGTGAGGCAACTCCCCCAACAACTTTTGCTGGCGTTAAACCTCGATCCATTGCATCTAAATTCTCTTTAATAACTTTTAATGGGAGGTATTGATCTCGCTGTGCGAGTAAAACAAATCGAAGGCGTTCTAAATCATTAGTGGTGAATTTTCGATAACCGCTAGGTGTTCGCTGAGGTTCAATTAAACCTTCAGATTCTAAGAATCTAATTTTAGAAATTGTGATATCTGAAAACTCAGTTCGTAAACGAGATAAAACCTCGCCAATACTTAAGTACGCTCTTGCTGGGACACTCATTACTTATCTCCAATAAACAATGTTAAATGATATTTTCCGATTTGAATCTCATCGCCAGCATTAACTGTGGGTTTATTTAGGAAAATATTTAATTGAAACTACATACCTAAAACAAGGTGGTACACAATTAATTGATCATCCAGTTAAAACCAATACTTTAACAAATGTAATATCATAAACTGAAAATTGAATTTCATTTGAAGTATCTCTGCCGATTTTAGTTTCAACTGCATCTAGCAAAAATCTAGCGCCAGCTCCAGCACCTTTTAGCACTAACAATATTCCTTCACCTTTTGGTAGGTTTGAAACTACATTCTTCTGCTCAAGAGTTAATGATTTAAGTAAGTCTTCAGTATGTCCAGCCTGCGGAATTGATCTTAATTGACGTAAATTTAAGGTGGAGGTTAGATCTTTCGGCGGTGTTGCTTTGTCGGCCACATTTCCCCCAAACCGGATTACCGTCAACTAGAGGCTCACACTATTGGTTCGCCTAGAACCGGTCAAGCGGTCAAACTTTGATATTCCTGAGCCGAAAGCAGAACCTCTTTCAAGGAATCGGTGGATATTTCAATCTCGGCAATCCAGCCAGCACCGTATGGGTCGGCATTAATTATCTCAGGATTACTTTCTAGCTTCTCATTTACTAAAACCACTTTGCCTGTAATTGGAGCATATATTTCTGAAACGGATTTAGTAGATTCCACCTCACCGCAAACACTATTTGCATTAACAGAGCTTCCATTTTTTGGAAGTTGAATATAAACAATGTCGCCTAAAGCTGATTGAGCATAATCAGTAATTCCGATTCTAAATTTCGTAGCAGAAATCTCCTGAATCCATTCATGCTCTTTGGTGTATTTAAGTTCAGCTGGTACCGATGACATTTGCTTCCTATCTATCTACTGGTCGTTTTAAGCCTTTTATAAGGTACTGAATACCTGTGTAAAAGTACAGGCTGACTCCCCAGATAGCAAAGGCCCAGCCAGCCCGATAGCACCAGATTCCAATCACATCTATATCAGCTAACAATAGAAAGGGAAAAGCGTACAAAAGATTAAAAGTTGCAGCTTTACCAAGGAAGGTTACCTCTAGATAAGCAATCCCTCTTAAGCGTTGAGTAATCACAACGAGTAGAAGTATCAAATCTCTAGCAATTATTGAGATCACTAGCCACCATGGTAGGTAATCTTTGATTGCAAAGGCAATGATCACAGCTGCTATATAAAGTCGATCAACTGTTGGATCAAATTTGGCGCCAAAATCTGAGGTTTGGTTCAAAGCTCTAGCAATTTTGCCATCTAAATAATCGGTAAGCGCGCCGAGAGTTATCACTAGAAAACTTGCTATGGGTAGCTCTGCCACTAGGAATAGATATAGAAATAGCGGAACGCCAAGTGCACGTAACATGGTGAGTGTATTTGGAATATTAAGCATCATCACGCTCCTTTAACTTAACAGCAACTTCAATTGGAGTTCCATCAAAGCCGAAAACCTCTCTCAAACGACGTTCAATAAATCGTCGATAGGCATTTTCCAGAAAACCATTTGCGAAAACTACAAATTTAGGTGGGCAAGTACCCGCCTGAGTAGCAAACTTAATCTTTGGTTGCTTTCCACCACGTACAGGTGGCGGGTTGGCGGCCACCAACTCCCCAAGGAAGGCATTCAACTTTGCAGTTGGAATTCGTTTCTCCCAGTTAGTTAACGCAGTTCGCAACGCAGGTGCCAAACGATCTCGATGCCACCCAGTTTTAGCCGACAGATTCACCCGTTGCGCCCATGGATAGCGTTCTAGTTGTCTTTCGATTTCTCGATCTAAAACCAATTGGCGTTCTTCATCAACTAAGTCCCATTTATTCATAACTATTACCAGGGCCTTACCAGCTTCATCTGCCATCGAAACGATTCGAATATCCTGCTCAGTTAAAATCTCAGATGCATCAAAAATTACCAATGCAACCTCAGCTCGATCTAACGCTATTGCAGTACGAAGTGAGGCGTAATAATCGGTGCCAGTTGCTTGATGAGCACGTCGTCTTATTCCAGCTGTGTCGATAAATCTCCAAGTTGATCCGCCAAAATCAATTAATTCATCCACCGCGTCCCGGGTTGTACCTTCCGCATCATCTACTAATACTCTTGGCGATCCTGCCAAAACATTTAACAAACTTGATTTACCAACATTTGGTCGCCCAACTAATGCAACTCTGCGATATCCATCATCTACTTGAGCGCTGCCAACCTCTGGCAATTGAGCAATTAAAAGATCTAATAAATCTCCACTACCTCTACCATGTAATGCGGAGACAAATCTAGGTTCACCTAATCCCAAATTCCAAAGTGCATAACCATCTGCTTCATCCTCTGCGTTATCAATCTTATTTCCAACGAGGATCACTTTCTTTCCACTTTTTCGAAGCAAATCAACTAAAGATTGATCCTCATCCAGCGCTCCAACTTGGGCATCAACTACAAACATCACAAGATCAGCTTCTCTAATTGCCGCCTCTGCTCCAGCGGTAATTTTCTCTGAAATTCCCTCTGGCTTGACCTCCCAGCCCCCGGTGTCAATTAAGAAAAATCTTCGACCATTCCACTCCGCTTCATACTTAACACGATCACGAGTAACACCAGGAGTGTCTTCCACGATGGCTTCACGTCTGCCAATCATTCGATTTACCAATGTAGATTTTCCAACATTTGGCCGACCGATTACGGCAATAGTTGGCAGTCCCAAAAGATTGCGCTGCTTTAACCATTTCCAAACTTGATCAACTACCTCTTGAAACGATAATCGAGTTGAATCAATAACGGCAGCATCCTCTGCTTGCGTTAGCGGTGAAACCGCTCTAGTTGAATCCACTTCATCCCTACTAGCTAGTGATTTTCCAATCTCTTTTCGATCAATACTTTCAGTCATCTCATTCTCACGGCGTTGGGCTCTTGCATCAATATCAGCATGTAAATAGATCTTTAACTGTGCATGGGGCGCCACAACCGTTCCGATATCTCGCCCTTCAACCACAATGCCAATCGGCGCATCTGCAATATATTTTCTTTGCAGCTCCAACAATAACTTTCTAACTTTTGGCATCGCACTAACTTTGCTAACAGCATCATTAATTCGTTGTAATCGTATCTCACTTGAAACATCTTTATCGTTAACAAATATTTTTGGATCTGCTGGATTGGTATCAAAAACTATGGAACTTGAATCCAAAAACTTTGCGATTTCATCTTCTGTATCAATCTTATTTTCTAAAGCTAAATATGTAACTGCTCTATACAAAGCGCCGGTATCAAGATAACTCCAATTAGCGCGGAGTGCAATTGCTTTGGCAGTAGAGGATTTTCCAGAGCCACTTGGTCCATCTATTGCTAATACTAGATTTGGCATGAGCCAAGTCTATCTTTAGTAATTAAAGATATTTATCGATTTTTGACTGGATGAACCTTAAAGCCTAGATTTTCTAAGTGATTTGATAGTTTAATGCAATCAATATTTGATAGCGCAAGCGTGATTAATCCTGTTTCTTGTCCAGGCGAATGCTCGATGCTTAAATCCTCAATATTGACCGAAACCTTTGCGCATTCGTTAAATATTTTTGCTAGCTGACCTGGTTTATCATCGATAACTATAGGCAAATATGAATAATCTCTATTTTTTGCCCCGTGCTTACCAGGAATTTTACTTTTTCCACTATTTCCTTTTCTGAAAAAATCATCTAATTCAGTTGGGTTTTTACTAACAATGCTTTTCTTAACATTGTTTAAATCATTGATTATCGAATCAATTACCGGTGCTATCGAAACATGATTTTCTACCAATATCTGGCTCCACATAGCAGCATCTGAACTAGCTAATCTCGTTAAGTCTCTAAGACCTTGACCTGCTAGATTCAAATTTTCAGTAGATAAACTCTCCAATGAGCCAGCAATAACAGAACTTAAAATTTGTGGAAGATGGGAAATCTTTGCAACCAACTCATCATGTTCTTTTGATGTTAGCCAATAAAGAGTGCCTCCACACATTTGCACTAAATTTTGAGCAAATTCCTTAATTTTTGCATTGTTAACTGAATCAGAAATTCCTATCCATGCTCTGCCATCAAACAGATCTGCTCGAGCATTTTCAGCGCCATTAATCTCTCGCCCTGCCATTGGATGCATTGAGAAGAAGTTCTCTGGGTTCGCTGATAATTCTTTAACCTTTAGTAGAAGATCAGACTTAACGCTGGCAAAATCACAAACTATCGATTTTGGATTGCTTTTCAATTGGTCAATAACCACTTTGACATTAGCTGAAACCGGAACGGTAATAATGATCAGATCAGGATCTGCAATTACCTCACTCTTCACTAAGTCTGCGGCTAATTTCATAGCGTTAGGGTTAGTATCGATAATTTCAATAGCAGATCCTGCAGTTTTTAACCGTAATCCGACTGAGGTGCCGATCAAACCGGCACCAACAATTCGAATCTTGTTGATCATTGGGCTAAATCTTTGCGTAAAACGGTTGCTCCTCGCAGGTAAATGTGCTTTACCTCGGCCAACGGGCGATCTAAGTGAGCATGGAGCAAAATTCGCACAACCCGCGGCAATGCTTGTGGAACATCAATTTCAACTGAGCACAGCAGGGGCACATTCCCAAAACCGATTTTTCGAGCTGCAACAGCTGGAAATTCAGAGGTTAAATCTGGGGTTGCAGTAAAAATTATTGAGATTAGATCCTCAGTTTGCAATCCATTGGAAGAGAGCATCTGAGCTAGCAACTCTGAGACTGCCGAAACCATCTCATCCTGGGTGTCTTTATCTAATTGGATCGCTCCCCTAATACCTCTAATTCGCATTCGATAATAGTATCGAGAACACTTACGA
>JBEAVA010000171.1:0-2516 GCA_041161165.1 Actinomycetota bacterium | reverse complement strand
CATCTTGTCCAGCCAATATCCCTTTAGTGTTTGCCGTGGATTGGGCGTGACGCAATAGATAAATAATCGGCATTTGGCAAGGTTACCGATATTTTCGACCTCACGTTGCTACTCTGCCAGCCATGGAACGTCGGAAATTAGGTGGAGTATCGATATCTCGACTCGGTTTAGGAACTATGACCTGGGGTCGAGATACTGACGAAAACGAGGCTGCGCAACAACTTGAATATTTTGTTGAGGCCGGTGGAAACCTAATTGATACCGCAGCTGTTTATGGTGATGGAGATGCCGAGCGAGTGTTAGGAGGATTTATTGGAACTTTGGTTAAACGAGATCAATTATTTATTGCGTCAAAGGCTGGTATTTCTTTCAAAGATGGAATTCGACAGGTAAACAACTCTAGAAATGAATTGATTTCAGATTTAGATCGCACCCTTACCCGACTTAATGTGGATTACCTAGATATGTGGCAGGTGCACACTTGGGATAAAAACACGCCACTTGAGGAAACACTTTCCGCTTTAGATTATGCAACATCCTCTGGTAAAGCTCGGTATGTTGGTGTTTGTAACTTTAATGGCTGGCAATTAGCGCGCTCAGCAACATTGCAAAACCCAATATTTGGTAAGGCGGCAATCACAAGCGCGCAAAATGAGTACTCATTGTTAAATCGAGGGGTGGAAGACGAGGTCATACCTGCTGCGACTGCATTAAATCTCGGATATCTAGCTTGGTCACCGCTAGGCCGTGGCGTATTGACCGGTAAATATAGAAATGGAGTGCCATCAGACTCTCGAGGAGCTTCTCCACATTTTGCAAATTTTGTTGAACCATATTTAACTGAACGGGCTAAACAAATTGTTGAAGCAGTGATTGTGGCCGCTGATGGCTTGGGTTATTCGCCATTAGAGGTTGCGCTATCTTGGGTGAGAGATGCACCGGGTGTTACAAGTGCCCTGATAGGTGCTAGAACTGGCGCACAATTGCGAGGAATTTTAACGGTTGAACAAATTACATTACCTGAACAAGTTCGCCAGGCACTTAACGAAGTTTCTGCAAACTAATCTCTAGATGTTATCTAAAAATTCGTAAAGTACTCTTACGCCAAATTTCAATCCATCTATTGGAACACGTTCATCAACCCCGTGGAAAAGTGCAAAAAAATCCAAATCTCTTGGCAAGCGCAATGGTGAAAACCCGTAACCAGTAATTCCGACATCATGTAAAGCTTTGTTGTCCGTTCCGCCACTCATCAGGTAAGGAACCGGGATGCCTTGTGCATCTTGACTATTGATTGCTTTACACATTGCATCAACTAATGGTCCTGCAAAATCTACCTCTAGAGCTATATCTCGAGTAAGGATTTCTACTGAAACCTCATCCCCTGCCAATTTTTTAATAGTTTGATGCAGTTGATCTTCATAACCGGGAAGAAAACGACCATCAATAACGGCACTAGCCTCTCCTGGAATTACGTTAGCTTTATAACCTGCCTCAAGCATTGTTGGGTTTGCAGTATTCGATATCGTTGCGCCTAGCATTTTTACCGCATTTCCGAGGTGATTTAGTAAAGGCCTAACATTGCTAGCCTCGTATTTATCGCCTGTGAGTTCAGCAATTTTTCTGAAGAATTTGCTGCTAGTTTTGGTTTCAACCTGCGGCCATTCATAATTGCCAATTCGAGAGACTGCATCAGAAACTTTTGTGACAGCATTATCTTTATTAACAAAAGAGCCGTGTCCGGCCGTGCCTTTCGCAGATAGTTTTAACCACTGTATCCCTTTTTGAGCAGCCTCAATTAAATACAGTCGATTCTCGCCCGTAATCGTTATTGAGAATCCGCCTACCTCTGAGATTGCTTCGCTGTAACCTTTAAACAATTCCGGCCGATGTTTGACCAACCAGCGAGATCCATAATTAGATCCTGCTTCTTCATCAGCGAAGAAAACCAACAAAATATTTCTTGGCGGTTTATATCCAATTCTCTGCCACATCCGAACCGATGCCAAAATCATGGCATCCCAGCTCCACGGCCCCAAATAAATCCGTCTTTGATAATTCCACTAAAAGGATCAACCGACCAATCATCAGCATTCACAGGAACAACATCAATATGTCCGTGTAATACTAGGCCAGGACGATTTCTATCTCGTCCTTCAATATGTGCTACAACATTGACTCGATTTGGGGCTGTTTCAATTAACTCACTTTTAATCCCAACTTCACTTAATTTCGCCGCAACATACTCAGCCATCGCTTTCTCATCGCCCTTGCCTTCACCATAATTAACACTTGGGATTCGAATCATTTCCTGACAGAGCAAAACTGTTTCTTCTTCTAACTGAAGTATCTGTTCAGGGGTAAGTTTCATAGTCCTATTCTCCTATACAACTTCAATTTCCATTGAATCGAGATTACGTTAAAATACAAATAAGTCCGGGTGGCGGAATTGGCAGACGCGCTAGCTTGAGGTGTTAGTGCCCGTAAGGGCTTAGGGGTTCAACTCCCCTCCCGGA
>JBEAVA010000060.1:0-5446 GCA_041161165.1 Actinomycetota bacterium | reverse complement strand
AATTTGCGATAACACCTTTGATTTTCCACCACCACCGGTGGTGTAAATAGTTTGCGATAACTTAGCGCCAGCTTTTTGCAAAAGATCATAGGCATACTTTTCGGTAAAGGCGATACCTTCTAATATCCCGCGAAATTCCATTTCATCATTATCTGGCTTTGCTGATATTAAATTTGTGATGGTTGAGGATTTAATTGGAAAGCGCTCACCAGTAACAGTTAATGGATAGGTAATAAAGTTTGCTGACGGAATTTGCGCCGCCTTGTTATTAAAGCTTTCAATATCATTTGCGTACTTTTGATAACTAACCCCACCTATATTGCTTGCTCCACCTAATAAATAACGATTACTTGGCAAAAGGTGGGAGTAAAAGCCATCTCCTGAGATATTGGTATCTGCAACTACTTTGATCACCATGGTTGTGCCAAGGGAGGTAACAGAGCCAGTGGCACCTCCGGCTGCAATCTGTGCGGTGCAGCCATCTGTCATTCCGGCGTAAATTGGAATAGGTGGAATACCTAATTTTGCAGCGATCTGATTACTTATTGTTGCAATCTTGGTTCCTGGCAAAACAACTTTAGGAAGAGTTATATTTAATGAGGCAGCAATCTCTTTAGTAGTTGCTAGGTAATCTTTACTTTCAAAATCAACCCCCATTTTCAGCCCATGGCTGGTATCGGTTGGGATTTGCGCCAGTGGCTGATCTGAAAGGTGAGCGATAACAAACTCTGGGGTATTTGCAAAGTAAAAGGGCCCGCTCTTATTTGAACTCTCAATAACTTTGGCAGCTCTAGCTAGCGGATCATTTGCTCTGCCATCGTTATACATAATTGCATCTGCAATCGGTGCGCCATCTTTATTACAAAGTACAAAGGTGCCACTAGTTGCTGAGATTAAAAGAGATTGAGGGATTAACCCTTTCTCACCTAACTCTTTACAAAGCTGGGTTAAAACTTTATCAACTGATGTAATCCAACTCTTACTATCTTGGGTGGCAGATTTGTCATTACCTTTTATAACTGGGGCGATTGGCTCACTTGCCCTAGCAAGAGGTGTTCCAGTTATATCAATTGCAACCGCTCTTAGATTTGAGGTGGCAATATCAATGCCAATAAATACCTCTTTGCTCATAACGCCTTTATTAACTCAGGTAGGTTTTTTAGATCACCAACAGTGATATCGGCAGCTTCAAGATCTGCTTTGGAGGGATTTGGATTTGCTTCCCCCCGCCTTACCCAAACTGTTTTCATACCCAATGATTTGGCTGGATTAACATCGGTATCGATTCGATTTCCAATATGGATAATTTGATCAGCTGGTAGATCTAACTCTTTGATTGCTAATTTAAAAAAGGCTGGATCTGGTTTTTCAAAACCTACTAAAGCTGAGATTCCAAGGAAATCAATAAGATCAAAGAGATTATCTTTTTTTAATCTCTCAGAAGATGCGGCTGGTTGGTTTGCCACAATCCCAATCTTTAACCCCAGCTGCTTTAACCCAATTAAAGCTGCTTTGCCATCTTGGTATTGATCATCATCATTAAAGAGCCACTTCTCATTTGCTAGCCTCATTAACTCACTTTTTTTATCAAGTGAGCCAAGAAAAGAGATACACAACTTACTTCGAAGGGATCCATCAGGTTGTTTTAGATGATCAAGGTAGACCTGATCAAAATCTGCTGCTGAAACTTTAGTTAATTGATTAAGCGCTGCAAATATTGCCCGCTTGAAGGCATCATCGGAGTATAAAACTCCGCCAATATCAAAGGTGGCAGCTTTTACCTTCATTAACTCTTTTACTTACCTTGCGACAACATTTTTCGGCGCAGGATCTCATCTGGCCGGTATGCAATTGCAGCTGCTTGTTTGTCACCAACAAATTTAATGCCGCCAACACTAAGGGCTCCCAATCTAACTCTGGCAGCTTTAACTGCTATCTGTGTTGTGGAGAGTGCTTCAGAGCTTGCTGAGCCAAAGGTGCAAAGGCCATGATTTCCTAAAATAATTTGACCAGGAGATCGCTCATGCTTTTTTTGATACTTAAGAACTCCTTGGTAAACACCAAGACCGAGAGATAAACCAGGATCTGCATAAGGAAGAAATAATGGAACTGGTCCACAGACAACTGCTTCATCTGGGAAAACTGTTGCTTTGTAATGTTTGGCGCCATCTTTAGAGGCGGCCAATGCCACCACAGGTGTTGGGTGGGTGTGAAGTGACCAGGTAGCACCCATTAAATCAAAGGCAACTACATGCACCATGGTTTCAATTGAAGCTTTTTTAACAATGCCATTTGGTGTCTTAGACTCTTTTAAGATTTCATCAAATGCTTTATCTAGCTTTTTAGTAACTCCCTGTTTATTTGCATCTACCAATATTTGAGCACACTTTGCTAAATCAAGGTATACCCAATCATCAATTGTTGCCTTGCCCATCACCACACCACTTGCCTTCACTAAAAAGCGATTAGAGGATGGTTCAAAGACCGCAGCATTTCCCTCTGCCACAATTGTTAAATCAGCAGATGGATCACCGGCTGCGATCGCTAACTTGGTTAACTCAGAAACCAAATCACTCATCGCATATCCTCCAAAGTTAGCAATTGATATCTAGCGCGGATTTGGGCAATTGTATTTGAATTAAGGACGCTCTTGGGTTTAAAACTTTTTAAGCCTAAATCACTGCTTGAAATTAAGGCACGGGCTGATTTGGTATCAACTAATGCAGGATTATTGCCAAGGGCAATTGCGCTGACCATTGCATTACCCATCGCTGTTGCCTCAACTGGACCTGCAATTACCTCTTTGCCTGAGATATCAGCGGTTAATTGGCACAGGTGATGATTTTGAGATCCACCACCAACAATATGAATCGCTGGCATTGAAAGCTTTGAACATGCCTCTAAATCATCACAGGTTTTTGTGTATTGCAAAGCAAGGGAGGCAAAAACAGTTTGAGCTAACTCACCTGGGGTTTTTGGAACTGGTTGTTTTGTTTGTGTGCAAAATCTTTGAATCCGCTCAATCATCCCGCCGGCGTGAATAAATATTGAGGCATCAACATAGATAAGGGATGCAAATGGATCAGCAACACTTTGGGCTGCTTCAACTAACTGGGCGTAGGTTAAATCAACTCCACGCTCCTTTAGATCTCGCCTTACCTCTTGGATTAACCAAAGCCCCATAATGTTTCTAAGTAATCTAATTGAACGGTTGTAACCACCCTCATTAGTCAAACGCCCATCTAAAGTTGTTTTATTAACAACAGGTTTTTCAAGCTCTACTCCCATTAATGACCAGGTGCCACTTGATATGTAGGCACTGCCTGGGGATGAGAGGGGAGTAGCAAAGACGGCAGCTGCGGTGTCATGACTTGCAGTTGCAATACATGAGATTGCGCCAATTCCAGTTTTATCTTGCAGCTCTTTCTTTAATACACCTCTTATAGTTCCTGGGTTTTCTACTTGACCAAATATATGGGAGGGAATATTTAAATCCTTAGCAAGATCAACTGCCCAACGATCCTTAACCACATCATATAAACCTGAGGTTGTCGCAATTGTGTACTCAGTACCGATCACACCAGTTAGCGCATATAAAACTAGATCTGGCATAAATAAAATATGTTTTGCCTTTTCAAACTCATCTGGAGTTTGCTCAGCAATTGCTAATAATTGATAGATGGAGTTAACCTCAAGTAATTGGCAGCCACTTTCATTATGTAATCGCTCCCGGCCGACGAGTGAGAATGCTTTTTCTAACATCCCATCTGTTCGATGGTCTCGATGGGAGACTGGTAGATCAATTACTTCACCATTTGAATCGATAAGTCCAAAATCTAATCCCCAGGTATCAACTGCTAAACCAAGGTAGGTGCCAGTTTTTGCAGCTTTACTTAGCGCAATTGTTATCTCATCAATTATCTTTGGCAGATCCCAACATCTTCTGCCATGTCGATCGGTTGCAACTGGTGTTTGAAAGCGATGGATCTCAGTTGTGGCGATTTGATTTCCAATACTTACCGCCATTAATCGGCCAGATTCTGCCCCCATATCTAGGGCGAGGTATTGGTGCATACCCTTAACTCTTGCCTAACTAACCACCTAAGTTCAACCTGCCCAGATTGTGGGCTATATAGATATGTATAAGCATTAAGTCAGGGCAATCCCAGATTCTAAGATTGGGCGCTACCCGTTACCTCTTTGTTATCTGCGCCTACCTTTCCTACCTAGCCGTAATAGGAAAGTGGAGATAGGGTCAGCGACAGAATTTGCTTAAGGGCTAAAGATTTTTAATCTATTAGAGATGAGGTAATTCGGTGGTAGCTAAGGGTGATCTACTTCTTGAGATGAGTGGAGTGCAAAAGCGCTTTGGTGGCGCAGTTGCATTACGCGGAACAGATCTAAAGATTCGAGCAGGTGAGATTCACGCACTCCTTGGTGAAAATGGTGCAGGTAAATCCACCATGCTTAAGATTTTGTCCGGTGTTCATATCAATGATGGTGGCACAATCAAATTAGGCGGTAATGATTTTATTACTGGCTCACCACAAGCATCCATTGATCAAGGTGTGGCAGTTATTTATCAGGAGCCATCTTTATTCTTAGATCTATCTTTAGCAGAAAATGTTTTTATTGGTCGCCAACCTAAAAAGGGAATGGTGATTGATTGGATCCAAAACGTCAGGCTCGTGGTCTTTCCATTGCAGATCAACAGGTAGTTGAGATTGCCAAGGCATTATCAATGAATGCAAATATTATTTTGATGGATGAGCCAACCGCCGCCCTTTCAGCCTCTGAGGTTGAGCGATTGATGACAGTTATGAAATCACTTAAGGCTGCTAATAAGGCGGTTATCTTTGTTAGCCACAGGTTGGATGAGGTCTTTGCAATCTCAGATTTCATTACCGTTATGCGAGATGGTGCAACTGTTAGTGAGAACCCAGTTGGTAAGACAGATCTACAAAAGGTAATTAAAGAGATGGTGGGAAGAGAGTTAACTGAGCTATTTCCAAAGTCTGAGAACAAGATTGGTGAGGTAGTTCTTGAGGTTAAGGATTTAACCAACCCTGCCTACTTTAGAAATGTCTCCTTTAATGTTAAAAAAGGTGAGATTGTTGCGCTGGCCGGTTTAGTTGGCTCAGGCAGATCAGAGGTTGCCAGAGCAATATTTGGTGTTGATAAGTATGAAAGTGGCTCGGTAACCTTAAATGGCAAAGCACTTCCGGCTGGCTCACCAGTTGAGGCGATGAAGCGAAAGATTGCATTAGTTCCAGAGGATCGTCGCCAGCAAGGTTTATTTATGGTGGCCGGGGTTAACCGAAATATCTCAATGGAATCCTTTGATCAATTAACAGATCGCGGTTTAATTAATTTTAAGCGAGAGAAAAGTTTGACTAATACTTGGAAAGAGAAGTTAAGTATTAAGTTTGCCAATCAGGCAGATCCA
>JBEAVA010000059.1:0-4833 GCA_041161165.1 Actinomycetota bacterium | reverse complement strand
AGATGTTATTAAACAATTTAAGAAAGCTGGGATTAGAGCAGATATCGATATCTCGGATGACCGCATGCAGAAAAAGGTCCGAAATGCCCAACTTGAAAAGATTCCATTTATGTTGATCGCAGGCGATGAAGATATGTCTGCAAAGGCTGTTTCTTTCAGATACCGAAATGGTGAGCAGAAGAATCAAATTCCTATTCAACAAGCAATTGATGAGGTTTTAGCTTCGATAAAAGATCGTAAGCAAATATAAATGAGTGACCAAGTTATTTCCGGTGGCGCAGGCATGCCAGATAGTTGGCAAAGACTTTGGGCGCCCCATCGAATGTCATATTTAGAAGGTGAGAACCGCCCTCTTCCTGGAAATGAAATACCTTGTCCATTTTGTCGAATCACTAATTTAAGTGATGAAGAGGCTTTAATAGTTGCAAGAGGCAAAGAGGCATATGTAGTAATGAATTTATATCCATACAACGCAGGCCATCTTTTAATCTGCACAAACCGACATGTGGCAGAGTTGCCAGATTTATCTGTTTCAGAGCGCAATGAGGTGCAAGAGTTGACTGCACATGCGATGAAAGTACTTCGAAAGGTGAGTAATGCGGTTGGATTTAATATTGGAATTAATCAAGGCGCAGTATCTGGCGCTGGAATTGCCGGTCACTTACATCAACATGTCGTGCCAAGGTGGGGCGGGGATGCAAACTTTATGCCGATAATTGGCAAGACAAAAGTACTACCAAAGCTATTGCAGGAAAGCAGGCAGCAGTTAGCTGCGGCTTGGAATCAAATCTAAGAAACGTTTAATCTCGGCAACACCTAATTTGTTTTTTGGCAAAAGCGGAATAGCTGGAATTATCAAACCTGCGCTGAATTGATCCCAACCACCTTCAATTAAGGAGTTATGGAGCTCTTCTTTGAACTCTAAAATCAACTCTTTATGTTCACTGTCACTTGGAATTTTGGCCGCTTTGTCATTGGAGTAATCGGTAATCATTTGATCCTCAAGATTTATTAATGCTGTCGGCTCCCCATTGTCCGCATGCAAAACCAAATAGGGAGTGACTACCGGCTCTAACATTTTCCCAACAATCGCACTCATATCCTCAAAATCAACATCACCATCTTCGAAATCAATCACCGCAACTATTGTTGGTATATATAACTCTCTAAAGGTATGCCACTGTGAAACTAGTTTTGGATCAATTCCGGTTTTAGCGCTGGCCACAACTACTACTACATCTGCGGTAATCAATGTGGGATCATCGATATTGGCAGTTGGAAGTCCAAGGAGAGCGGAAATTTGCTGATTCTCAGGAGATATTCCAAGGACAAACCGTGCGTTAATTAGGTCGGCCATGATCGATAAGCCTACGATGGGAATTATGTTGCAGCGTTCATTACGTGATCCTGTCGCGAAAATTATTGCCCCATTGGTCAAAATTCTCATTAAATTGCGAATCAGCGCCAATTTAATCTCAACTATTGGTGGCGTTGGCAGTGTTTGCAGCGCACTTTATTTCTTCCCAAAAGGTGATTTTCTTATCGGAGTTTTTTGGGTTGCTGCATTTGTACTCTTTGATTTATTTGATGGCGCAGTTGCTAGGGCGTCAAATAAGGGGGTTAGTAAATGGGGAGCAGTTCTAGATTCAACCCTTGACCGTTTAAGTGATGCAGCCATATTTGTTGGTGCGCTAATGTTTTTCATCAAAAGCGATGACAGATTAGTACCTCTATTTTTAGTAACAGCAGTTGCATCTTTTATGGTTTCATATATCAAGGCACGTGCTGAATCTTTAGATATTGTTTGTAATGGTGGAATTGCCGAACGTAGTGAGCGTCTAATCATTGCCTTAGTCATGTTTGGATTACACGGCTTAGGGGTTGATTATGCGATGGCAATCGGGCTATGGATACTAGCTTGTCTCTCCATTCTGACTATGGCACAAAGAATGTTGATTGTCTATAAAGCGGTGAAGTAGATGTACTTACTGTATTTATTTGCCTGGAAGGTAATTGCCCTTCTACCTGAAAAATCAGCTTACCAACTAGCAAATTTTGTTTCGGATCGAATTTATAAGAAAAATGGAAAGGGGATTAGACGTCTTCGAAGTAATTATGCTCGAGTTATGCCGGAGTACGCAGCAGCAAAACTAGAGGAGTTAACGAAGTTAGGAATGCGTTCTTATCTTCGCTATTGGTTTGATACTTTCCGTTTGAGCAGGTGGAGCAAAAATAGAATAATTTCAACTACTCAAGTCATTAGGGAGAATTTACTTAGAGATCCGATTCAATCTAAGCAGGGTTGCATCGTGGCTCTGCCACATGCTGGTAATTGGGATCATGCAGCGGCGTATTTTTGTTCTACGGGAATCACATTAACTGCTGTAGTTGAGAAGCTAAAGCCGGAGGCGATATTTAAGAAGTTTTTAGCCTACCGAGAAAGTATTGGCATTGAAGCTATAAGTCATAAAGAAAAAACAATTCCGATACTTACGAAGCGATTACAAGCTGGCAAATTGATTGCATTGGTTGCAGATCGAGATATGTCTAGAAATGGTGTTGAGGTTAACTTCTTTGGCAAAACTTCTAAGATGCCTTCTGGGCCTGCTATTTTGGCGATAAAAACAGGTGCTCCTTTAATTACTGCATATGTCTGCTACACACTAGATGGTATTCAAATAATTTTTGATGAAACTATCAAACCAACTAATTCTGGAAATGAAGAGGATCAGATTAAAATAATCACCCAATCGATTGCTGATAATTTTGCAAAACGTATTAAGGAATATCCAGTTGATTGGCACATGCTGCAAAGGATTTGGATAGATGAAGAACATTAGAATAGGAATGGTTTGCCCTTACGGGTGGGATACACCCGGGGGAGTTCAAACCCATATTCGGGATCTTGCGGAGCATTTAATTGAAGAAGGACACTTTGTTTCGGTTCTAACACCCATTTCAGATGATTCAGTTAAGCATGAAGATTATGTAGTTAATGCTGGTAAACCGATTTCCATTCCAGTAAATGGTTCAGTCGCTCGAGTTTTGTTTGGTCCGATTGCAAGCTCTCGAGCAAAACAATGGATTGCAAGTGGTGATTTTGATCTTCTACATTTGCATGAGCCGGCAATCCCTTCATTATCTTTACTTGCTTGCTCAGCTGCAGAAGGTCCATTAGTTGGGACCTTCCATGTTTCAACTCCTAAGAAAAAGGCCATCTATGCAATTGGGCCAATTTTGGAACCAATCGTGGAAAAGTTAAATGCACGAATAGCAGTAAGCGAATTGGCTCGATCAACACTTAAAGACCACTTTGATACTGATGCTGTAGTTATTCCAAATGGAATTGATGGGCAAAAATATGCTAACGCCAAAGTCAATAACGAGTATTCAAATGGACACACCGTTGGATTTATTGGCCGGATTGAGGAACCGAGAAAAGGATTACAAGTACTAATTGATTCCTTATCAATTGTCGCAAGATTTATTCCAGATGTTCAATTTTTAGTTGCAGGCCCTGGGGATAGTACTGAGTTTACAAAGAAATTAAACCCGCAACTAAAGAGCCGCATTAAATTTCTTGGCTTATTGAGCAATGAAGAAAAGGAAAGATTCCTAAAATCGGTGCAAATTTATGTTGCACCAAACACTGGTAGCGAATCCTTTGGCATCATTTTAACTGAGGCACTTTCTGCCGGTACTGCCGTAGTTGCTAGTGACATACCAGCATTTAGAGCAGTACTTGAAAATGGTGAAGCTGGTGAATTATTTAAAAATGAGGATTCAGCTGATCTAGCGAAGGTTTTAGTTGCCTTATTGCGAGATGATGACAAACGTAAACGTTTAGGAGAAAATGGCAGATTGAGCGCACAAAAATATGATTGGCAGGTAGTCGCCGAACAGATTGAGAATGTATATGAAATGGCGATAGCTGGTGGCCAGCGCGTGACTCTTGCCTCCGAGAATAGATTTTGGAGCAGGCGATGAATTTCCAAACCCTTGTAATAATTCTTTTTATCGTCTTAATTGCTTGGTACTTATCATTTTCTGCATCAAGATTAGATCGATTGCACCATAAGGTTGAAACCTCTTGGGCGACTCTGGATGCGCTCTTGCAACAACGAGCTGCATTAGCTCATGAAATAGTTGCAGAATCCAATTTAGATCCAGCAACTGCCTACCTAATCTCTAGTTCTGCCGCAGCAGCACGCAATGCAAATATCATTGAAAGATCTTCAGCGGAAAGCGTGCTATCTGAATCATTGAAGTTGGTTCAGGGAGCAGCGATAGACCACTCCTTAGAGTTGCCATCTGATTTGTTGGTTGAGTTATCGGATATAACTGGAAAGGTGAAAATCGCAATAAATATTCACCTAGAGGCGGTTAATGCAACTAGAAATGTTAGATCTAAACCATTAATAAGATTATTCAGATTAGCTGGCAAAGCCCCGGCCCCGATTCGTTATGCCTTCGAGGATGATATTTTGTGAAATTAGTAAGAAGGTTAATTCTCTTCATCTCGCTAACGGTGATCATCCTCTCTTTTACTGGAACCTCAGATTTGCCAAAACTTTCATTAGACAAGGAAGAGGCAAAGAACTTCTTTACAGGTCTTGCCGGTGACAACAAACAAATTTTGGTTGTTAAAATCGATGATACAAAAGCAGCTCATCCTCAAATAGGTGTGGAATCTGCCGATGTTGTTTATGTTGAACAGGTTGAGGGGGGCTTAACCAGATTAGTCGCCATCTATACATCAAAGCTTCCACCATTGATTGGCCCAATCAGGTCAGCACGAATCTCAGATATTGAATTACTTGCCCAGTTTGGTCG